>JAEZDB010000208.1 GCA_023429855.1 Actinomycetes bacterium | reverse complement strand
CCGCGTAGCCAGCCACCGCGCCCTGCCCCATGGCCAGCGCGACCAGCGCGAGCACCGGCAGCAGCGCGACGAACTCCACCGCCGCCTGCCCGGACTCGCCGCCGCCCGCCCTCACCCCGCCCCGGTTATCACGCCTGGAGACGCCCGTCAGTCGACGGCCACCCGGCGGCCAGAGCTGTGGCTTCCGCCGGTGTCTTTCGCACGTGGTGACCATGCACCAGATGCTGCCGATGCAATTGCGCAGAGAATGCGCAGGACTGCACCAATCTTGCGGAGCTGATGCGCGGTCCTACAGCAGCCCTACGGGGCGAGAGGAACGCCGCTACTCAGCGGCGTCGCGCGCGACGACCGGCGCCTCGTCGGCAGGCGCAGGCTCCACGCCAGCGTCGCGCAGCTCGCGCACCGGCTCGGCGACCTCGATCACCGGTTCGGGGCTGAACCGGTAGCCGATGCCGAAGTGCGTGTGGATGTAGCGCCAGCTCGGCGAGCCCTTCTCGAGCTTCTGCCGCAGCTTGCGGACGAACACGTCGACCGAGCGGTCGCCGCGAGCCATCGCGTAGCCCCACACGCGCTCGTACACGTCTTCGCGCTCCAGCACGCGGCCGGGCGTGGCCGCGAGCAGGCGAAGCAGCTCGAACTCGCGACGGGTGAGGTCGAGCGACTGCTCGCCGGCGAACGCCTGGAACTGGTCCGCGTTGATCGACAGCTCACCGATCGACACCGTCGGCTGCTCTTCGCGCGTCTTCGAGCGCGCGCGACGACGCACAACGGCCTCGACGCGGGCGATGAGCTCTTCGGGATGGCACGGTTTGGAGAGCCAGTCGTCGGCGCCCATCCGCAGGCCGCGAACGCGCTGCGCCACGGTCGACGGGCCGCAGCACACGACGATCGGGAGCCCAGGCGCCTCACGCGAGAGCGCGTCGAGCGAGTCCCACGCGGCGTTGCCCAGCACGCGCAAATCGATCACGAGCGCATCGAGGCGCATGGCCACGAGTTCTTCGACCGGCGTGGCACCTTCGAGCAGGCGGTACCGGTGCCCGGCGGCGTCGAGCCGCTTGGTCAGCACGCGCAGAAACGCCTGGTCGGTGTCGATCACCGCGAGCTTCAGCTCGCGTGACGACTGGCTTCCACCCTGCTCGCGCATGGGGTTCACGGTAGCTCCTCCGGTGGACCGCGTGGTGCCCCAGTCCTCAGTGGGTGAGGTCACAGCTCGTTCCGAGTCGCAAAATCGAGGCCGCGGTAGCGACCGGTTTCTAGGAAGATGACGTGCTCGCCGATGTCGACCGCGTTGTCGGCGATGCGCTCAAACGCCCGCGCAGCCATGACGATCGTCATCGACCACTCGCGGCGGTCAGCGTCGCCACCGAGCTCGATCGCCTCGCGGAAGATCGCCTTGTTGCGCGCGTCGATATCTTCGTCGATCTCGCGCAGCGAGCCGGCGAGGTCGACGTCGCGGCGCGCAAACGCTTCGCGCGCGACCCGGACGACACTGCGGGTGCCCTCGGCCAGGGCGACGATGTCCTCCGTGAGCCGTTCGTCGGCCGGCGGCTCCCAGCCCGACACGGGGACGAGCTTGGCGACGTTCACGCACTGGTCGCCCATGCGCTCCAGGTGGCGCGCGATGTAGAGCAGCGACGTGACGAGACGCAGGTCCGACGCGACCGGCGCCTGCAGCGCCAGCAGCGAGATCACGCCGCTGTGGATGTCGAGGTAGCGCGCGTCGATGCGCTGGTCGGCCATCACGACGAGCTGCGCCAGCTCGACGTCGTGGTGCCGCAGCGTCTCGGTCGTGCGGTCGACCTGGTCGACGACGAGGTCGATGCCCTCGATGGCGAGCTCCTCGAGACGCTTGAGGTCCTCGTGGAACTTGGTGCGGATCTCGCTCACAGCCACATGATCACCCGAACTTGCCGGAGATGTAGGCCTCGGTCCGCGGATCTTCGGGCGCCGTGAACAGCTGCTGCGTCGGGTTGAACTCCGCCAGCTGGCCCACGCGGTCTTCGCCCCCGCGCTGCTCGACGGTGAAGAACGCCGTCCGGTCGGAGACGCGGCCCGCCTGCTGCATGTTGTGGGTGACGATCACGATCGTGTACTTCTCACGCAGCTCGAGCATCAGCTCCTCGATGCGGCCGGTCGAGATCGGGTCGAGGGCCGAGCACGGCTCGTCCATCAGGATCACTTCCGGGTCGACTGCCATCGCACGGGCGATGCAGAGCCGCTGCTGCTGGCCGCCCGACATGCCGTAGGCGTTGGACTTCAGGCGGTCTTTGACCTCGTCCCACAGCGAGGCACGCGTGAGCGCCCGCTCGACGATCTCGTCCATGTCGCCCTTCATGCCGAGCACGCGCGGGCCAAAGGCGATGTTGTCGTAGATCGACTTCGGGAACGGGTTCGGCTTCTGGAAGACCATGCCGACCAGCGTGCGGACCTGCACCACGTCGACCTTGGGGCCGTAGAGGTCCTCGCCGTCGAGCAGGATCCTGCCGCCGACCTTGGCGCCGGCCACGAGATCGTTCATGCGGTTGAGGCAGCGCAGCAGCGTCGACTTGCCGCAGCCAGAAGGACCGATGAACGCGGTGATCTCGTTCCTGCGGATCTGCATGTTCACGCCCTCGACCGCCAGCTTGGGGCCGTAGTGGACGCTGACGTCAGACAGGTCGAAGGTGGCGTCGGCGAGCGGATCGATCGGGCGCGCGCCTGGCATGTTCTCCGGGTGGAGTGTCGCGGCCGACTCGTGGTCGGTGGTGGGCTGCGTCATGGGGAGAGTCCTGGGGTCGACCGAGGTCGTGGAGTTCAGGGTACGGGTGGAGTCCATGGTTGGCCTACCACTTCTGCTGGTAGCGGTTGCGGAGGGCGATCGCGACGGAGTTGAGGACCATCAAGATCACGAGGAGCACGATGATGCCGGCGGCGGCAAGCAGCTGGAACTGCTCCTGCGGTCGACTGATCCATTCGAAGATCTGGATCGGAAGAGCCGTGAACTTGTCGTCGAGGCCGCCGGGGTTGCTTGTGACGTAGACGGCCGCGCCGACCACGATGAGCGGTGCGGTCTCGCCGATGGCGCGCGAAAGCGCGAGGATCACGCCGGTCGCGATGCCGGGCACCGAGGCAGGCAAGACCTGCCGGGCGATCGTCTGCCACTTCGTGGCGCCGAGCGCGAGCGCGCCCTGCCGGATCGCCTGCGGCACCGCGCGGATCGCCTCGCGGGCCGCGATGATCACCACGGGCAGCACCAGGAGGCCGAGCGTCAGGCCGCCGGCGAGAATCGTCGCGCCGAGCGCAAACGGCCCGCGCACCAGGAACGCCAGTCCGAGGATGCCGTAGACGATCGAAGGCACCGCGGCGAGGTTCTGGATGTTGACCTCGATCAGGCGGTTGTACCACTTGTCGGGGTCGGCGTACTCCTCCAAGTAGATCGCCGACGCGACGCCGAGCGGAACGATGACCACGATGGCCACCGCGATGAGCCAGAGGGTGCCGAGGATCGCCGGCTCGATGCCGGCCTTGGCGGGGTTGATCGACGCGGGCGACGTGAGGAAGTCCATCGACAGCTCGGGCAGGCCGTCGCGGAGCACGTCGACCATGAGCGTGGCGAGGACGAGGATGCTGAGCCCGATCGACGCTTGCAGCAGCAGGCGGAACGCGCGCGGCAGGACCGGCTCGCCCTTGCCGCGAAGCATGGACTTCGGTTTGGACTGCGGCATGGGGTGTGACTGCGTGGTCATCAGTAGGCCTGCCGGAACTTGCGCACGAAGCGGATGGAGATCATGTTCATGATCAGCGTCGAGATGAAGAGCAGCATCCCGACGGCGAAGAGCGTCTGGTAAGCGACCGACCCCACGGCGGCATCGCCCTTGGCGGTCTGCGCGATGAACGCAGTCATGGTCTGGACCGGCTCAAGCGGGTTGGCGGTCAGGGTCGGAATCGCCCCGGCGGCAACGAGGACGATCATCGTCTCGCCAACCGCGCGGGAGATGCCGAGCACGATGCCAGCGACGATGCCCGAGAGCGCCGCCGGGAAGACCACGCGCGTGGCGACCTGCATGCGGTTGGCACCGAGGCCATAGGCACC
>JAEZDB010000206.1 GCA_023429855.1 Actinomycetes bacterium | reverse complement strand
CCGAGCCCCGCGCCGGGGCCGGGGGGGGGGGCCCCCCCCCCCCCCCCGACTGCGCCGTGAGCGGCTGGCTGACGCCGAAGCCGACCAGTTCAGCTTCCGGGATGAACTGCTCCGGGTAGCCGTACATGCCGTGCTCCGAGATATCGAGACCGGCGAGCTCCTCGTCGGCGGTGACGCGCATCCCGATCGTCTTGTTGATCAGGAAGAACGTGATGTACGAGAGGATGAACACCAGCAGGAACGTGAACACGACGGCAGAGAACTGCGCGCCGAGCTGCTCAAGCCCGCCACCGTAGAAGAGGCCCGCCTTCTGGCCTTCGAGGGCCAGCGCGTCGGTCGTGAACAGACCGCACGCCAGGGTGCCCCAGATGCCGGCGACGCCGTGTGCAGAGAGCACGCCGACCGGATCGTCGATCTTCTTGTCGATCGCGATGATGCTCGGGACGACGATCACACCGGCGATGAGACCGATGATCGCGGCCGCCCACGGGTCGACGTAGCCCGCCGGAGCGGTGATGGCGACGAGCCCGGCGATGGCGCCGTTGCCGACCATGCCGACATCGAGCGTCTTGCCGAGGACCAGCGCCATGATCGCGGCACCGATGACGCCGCCCGCGGCGCCCAGGTTGGTCACGACGGCGACCTGGCCGAACACGGCGTCAGCAGCAGCGACGGTCGAGCCGGCGTTGAAACCGAACCAGCCGACCCACAGGATCAGCACGGCGAGGCCGAACAGCGGCATGTTGTGGCCGGGGATGGGGCGCGGCTTGCCGTCGGCACCGAACTTGCCGCGCCGCGGCCCGAGGATCAGGACGGCCGCGAGGGCGCCGACCGCGCCGGTGAGGTGGACCACCGAGGAGCCGGCGAAGTCCTGGATGCCGAGGCCGAAGGTGAGGCCGAGCGCCTCGAGGCCACCGGACCACGTCATGTGGGCAACCAGCGGGTAGATGATCGCGACGAACACGAGGGCGTAGATCGGGTAGACCCCGAACTTGATGCGCTCGAGTGTCGATCCCCAGACGATCGCGAGCGAAACCGCTGCGAACGCGAACTGGAAGATGAAGAACGTGAAGTGCGCGCCGTCGACGACGCCGGGCACGTACGCGTTCTCCGACAGCTCCTGGCCGACGTTCAGGAAGAACCCGGAGTCACCGAAGAAGTCGTTGCCGCCGCCGAAGGCGATGCCGTAACCGACCGCCCACCAGACGACGCCGGCGATCGAGAAGTTCACGAGGATCTTCGCGACGATCGTGCCGACGTTCTTGCCGCGGGAGAAGCCGATCTCCAGGAACATGAAGCCGACCTGCATCAGGATCACGAGGATCGCGGACACCATGATCCAGGTGGAGTCGAGGCTGGAGGCGGTACCCGCCAGGCCCTCAGACAGAGATTCCAGCGTTGGCGGCGCTTCGTCTTGCGCGAATGCCATGGCCGGCATGAACAGGGAAGCGGCGAGGGCACCAAGTGCCACACCGCCATGGGTGAGTGGTTTCACGAATCCTCCTGGATGGGGCTGCAGGAATGCATGGGCGGGGTCGACCCGCGCCGCTCCATGGTTGCCCCCAAGCGTCGAACCGCGATTGTCCATGTGGCCAAAGTTGCGGCCCTCGGGTCCGCCATCTGGTCTTGCGGGCCGTGCCAGGTTCGCGCCCGTGGCGCCGGGGCGCAACGCCATAACGCGCGCATGGCGCCCGTAGATAGGCGTTGCCCGCGCGGGAACCCCTGCGGGAGCGTTCACCTGGACAATTTCCGCGACACGGGTTTGTCCACGTGGACAACACGCGTGGGCGCTCCCGCGAGTTAGGTTTGCGGTCGGCCTTTGCTCGTTGAACGGTCGCTGCGCGTGCGTGGCGACGCGGTCAGGTGCATGGCGACCCTCATCAGCCCCATCTATCCGACCCAAAGGACCGGGAGCAACCCCATCATGCCCCATCTCCGCCAGCACAACGTCACCGCGGCACAGTGGAGCGCGAACGGCAGCTCGATCGAGCCGTTCGACCTCACGTCGCCCAGCAGCCAGATCTTCGGCAGCAACGTGTTCTCCGTCGACGTGCAGCGCCAGCGCCTGCCGAAGTCGGTCTTCAAGGACCTGCAGGAGAAGCTCGTCAAGGGCGAGGCGCTCGACCCGCCGCTCGCCGACTCGGTCGCCCTGGCCCTCAAGGAGTGGGCCTTGGAGAAGGGTGCGTCGCACTACACGCACTGGTTCCAGCCGCTCACCGGCTCCACCGCGGAGAAGCACGACTCCTTCTTCGGGCCGACCGGTTCCGGCGGCGCCGTCGCCGAGTTCTCCGGCAAGGAGCTGATCCAGGCCGAGCCCGACGCGTCCTCCTTCCCGAACGGCGGCATCCGCTCCACGTTCGAGGCTCGCGGCTACACCGCTTGGGACCCGACCTCGCCGGCCTTCATCCTCGAGAACCCCAACGGCGCGACGCTCTGCATCCCGACGGCCTTCGTGTCGTTCACGGGCGAGGCGCTCGACGCCAAGATCCCGCTGCTGCGCTCGATGGACGCGATCTCCAACGCGGCCGTCCACGCGCTCAAGCTGTTCGGCAACGACGACGTCAAGCGCGTCTTCTCGTCGGTCGGCCCCGAGCAGGAGTACTTCCTGATCGACGAGCAGTACTACTTTGAGCGCCCCGACCTGATGACCACCGGTCGTACGCTGTTCGGCCGCAAGCCGCCGAAGGGTCAGGAGCTCGACGACCACTACTTCGGCTCGATCCCGGAGCGCGTCCTCGCGTTCATGATGGAGGCCGAGCACGAGCTCGCCAAGCTCGGTGTGCCGATCAAGACCCGCCACAACGAGGTCGCCCCGGCGCAGTACGAGATCGCTCCGATCTACGAGAACTCGAACATCGGCGTCGACCACCAGCACCTCACGATGCAGGTGCTCGAGAAGACCGCCCGCAACTACGGTCTGGTCTGCCTGCTGCACGAGAAGCCGTTCGCCGGCGTCAACGGCTCGGGCAAGCACAACAACTGGTCCATCGGCACCGACACGGGCGACAACCTCCTGTCGCCGGGCAAGGTCCCGAGCGAGAACCTGCGCTTCCTGTTCTTCACCTCCGCGGTGATCAAGGGCATCAAGAAGCACCAGGAGCTGCTCCGCGCGACGGTCGCGTCGGCCGGCCAGGATCACCGCCTGGGCGCCAACGAGGCGCCGCCGGCGATCATCTCGATCTTCCTCGGCGCCGAGCTGGAGGCCGCGTTCAAGGCCGTCGCCTCGGGCTCCAAGGTCGACGGCGGCGACAACGGCTTCCTCGGTCTCGGCACCCCGGTCCTGCCGGAGCTGCCGCTCGACGGCGGCGACCGCAACCGCACCTCGCCGTTTGCGTTCACCGGCAACAAGTTCGAGTTCCGCGCGCCGGGCTCGGGCCAGTCGATCGGCCTCGTCAACACCGTGATCAACACGATCCTGGCGGAGACGATCGAGCTGCTCGCGAACGAGCTCGAAGCGGCGATCGAGAGCGGCACGCCGCTCGACGAGGCGGTCGTCACGATCGTCAAGAACGTGTGGGACGGCGACGGCGAGATCGTCTTCGGCGGCGACGGCTACTCGGAGGAGTGGCCGATCGAGGCAGCCAAGCGCGGCCTGGCCAACAACAAGTCGACGCCCGAGGCGCTTCCGGCCATCGTCAGCGCATCGACCGTGGAGACGTTCGAGAAGTTCGGCGTCCTGTCGGAGCGCGAGCTGCACGCCCGCTACGACGTGCTGCTCGAGCAGTACTCGTCGCTGATCAACATCGAGTCGGAGACGAGCGCGCTCATCGCCCGCACGTCGATCCTGCCGGCCGCGCTCAAGCACCTGTCGCTGATCGCCGACTCCGGCGTCACGTCGCTGGCGCCGCCGGTGGTCAAGCTGGTCGAAGAACTCTCGAGCAAGCTCGACGAGCTCGACAAGGTCAACGCGATCCACCCGCACGCCGACGACCCGCAGAAGCACGCCGAGTACATGCACGACGTGGTGATCCCGGCGTTCGGCGCCGTGCGCGAAGTCGCCGACGAGCTCGAGGGCATCATCGCCGACGACCTCTGGCCGCTGCCGCGCTACTCCGAGATTCTGTTCGTCAAGTAACGACGGCCTCGCAGGGTCGGTCGCTGCGGCGCCGACCTTGAGCATTTCCCGAGCCCCCGGCGTCTTTCGAG
>JAEZDB010000202.1 GCA_023429855.1 Actinomycetes bacterium | reverse complement strand
TTTGCCCCGGGGCGCCCAAACGGTGGGGGGCCCCGTCCCCTTCATCGGGCTCACGGGCGGGCTCGGCGCGGGTAAATCCACCGCGCTGGCACTGCTCGGCGAGCTAGGCGCGGCCGTCATTTCGGCCGATGCCGTCGTCCACGAGCTGTACCGCGGCGAGCCGCTGCGCTCGCTGGTCGTGGAGCGGTGGGGGGATGGCGTCCTCCACACCGAAGGCCACATCGACCGGTCCGTGATCGCCGAGCGCGTCTTTGCCGCTCCGGACGAGCGCGCCTGGCTCGAGGGCGTGATCTGGCCGCTCGTTGGACAGCGCATGGCCGAGTTCCGGGAGCAGGCCGATACCGAGTTCCAGATCGGCGCCGCTAACGCGCCGCGAGCGGCCGTTGTCGAGACGCCGCTGCTCTTCGAGGCCGGTATGGCACCGCTCTACGACGCGACGATCGCCGTCATCGCCCCCGAAGAGGTGCGGACGGCGCGCGCCGCTGCGCGCGGCCACGCCGCCGTGTCGGAGCGCGACGCACGGCAGCTCTCGCAGCAGGAGAAGGCCGACCTCGCCGACCACGTCGTCGTCAACGACGGCAGCGTCGAGCACCTGCGCGAGCGGCTGGCCAAGGTGCTTGACGCTGTCGCGCCGCTGCGCTGAGCGCTCACGCGCTCCTGTTCCCTGAAAAGCGGCGTCCGAGGCCCCGTCGAGGGCCCCAGGTGGGAGCTGGCGCGCGGTAGATGGGTCAGTTCGCGGGTGCGGGGGATAGCATGGCCGCTGCACCTTTGACGCACTCTCGCCGCCTGACCCTCAGGCGCACGCGTCTGATCGGAGAACTCATGGCGAAGACCAAGGTCAAGAAGAAGACCAAGGAAGAGAAGCTCAAGGCGCTCAAGAAGAAGAACAAGGCCGCTGCGAAGAGCAAGGCCAAGGCCAAGGAGCTCAAGAAGCTCGCGAAGGCGAAGGCCAAGGCCAAGGACAAGAAGCGCAAGAAGGCCCGTAAGGCCCGTCGCAAGCTCAAGGCGAAGGCCAACAAGAAGTAGTCCGGTGGGGCGGCGGGGGAACCCGCCGCCATCTGCGGCCGGTAGGGACTAGAGCCCGGCGGGATGCCGGGCCACGAAGCCCGCGCTCGAACGCTGCTCGCTCGTCCAGCGGGTACCGCCGGAGCGCAAGGCGGTGGTGTCGAACCGGCGTCCGTCGACGACCATGTACATGTGGCCCGGGTTCGCGTAGATGGTGATGCGCTGCCCGACTCCCGGCAGGGCCCAGTTCATGAAACCGCCGGAGGCCATCGGGGTGCTGAGGAGGCCGCCAGCCGCCAGCGCGTAGCTCACCGAGCCGGAACAGTCATAGCCGCCGCTGGCCCCGCCATGGCCGCCGCCCCACACGTAGGGCGTCGTAGCGATCTGGTTAGCGGCGTTCACGACGCGGGCGACGATGGCGTCGGCCTGACTGGTGCCGGTGATGCGCGGAGCCTCGGAGGTGGCGCCGCTGGCATCGGTCGCGGCGCGCGTGGCGGCGATCTGCGCCTGCTCGGCGCGCCGGATCCGGCTTTGGAGCGTGCGGAGTTTGGCTTTGCTGCCGTTCTGGCGGGCGAGCTGCCTGGCCTGGCGTTTCAGCAGGGCGCTGCGCACGGCGTTGGCTTGGTCGCGGTCCTTGGCGGCCGCCGCGGCGAGCTTCTGGAAGCGCGTCTCCTCGACCTGGAGGTTCGCCTCTTCCTTCGTCGCGTCGGTCTTGGCGGAGCGCACCGCCTCGAGGGCGTGTGCGTTGCGCTGCTGGACGCGCTGCTCGAACTCGACCTTCTCGATGGCCTCTTGGATGCCGTCGGAGTCGATGATCGTGGTCGCGAGGTCGGGGTTACCACGCATATAGGCGGCGGCGAGGGTCTTCCCAAGTGTCCCGCGGGCCTGATCGGAGCGCTTTTCCAGGCGCGTGAGGCGCACGCGCGCGTGGACGAGGCGGTCCTGCGCGGCGAGGAAGGCCTCACGGCGCTGCGCCTCGCGGGCGCTGAGCTTGGCGAGGCGGCGCTCGGCGACGGCAAGGCCGTCGGCGGTCGCATCGATGCGGCGCTCCTCCGCTGCGACGGCGGCACGCACGCTCGCGGCAGCAGCGCGGTCGGCGGCGACGTCGGCCGAGACGACCGGGACGTCGGCGCTGAGCAGGTAGACGCCGCCGGCCGAGGCCGCGACGGCGCCGACGAGCGCGGCACGGCGGAGGGACTGATGAGGGAGAAGTCGAACCATCGATGCGGGCATGCGCGGCCACAGGCGGCCTGCGCACGTCCGAAGGACGGTAGCGGGAAGCGGCCCAGATAGCGGCCGATTCCATGCAAGGTGCAGGGCAGACCGGGGGATGAGGGGTCAGGCCGCCCGCGGTCGTGCCAAGCTAGGTGGGTGGCTCAGACGAAGGCACGCCAGCCGTCCTCGCGGCCAGCGCAGCGCAAGCGGTCCGCCGCTCCGAGCCGGTCGAAGCAGGCAAAGCGCACACGTCGCGCACGCCGGCGCTGGCCGGTGTGGCTTGCCGCTGCGGCGATGCTCGCCGGCGGCGCCTACGTGATCACGCACCCGCTCGTCGATCACGCCGTGCAAGAGATGGCGCTGCCGCTCCGCCACGAAGACGTGATCCGCCAGCAGGCCAAGGAGAAGGGCCTTGATCCTTCGCTGATCGCCGCCGTGATCTACACCGAGACGCACTTCGTGCCGCGGGAGTCGTCGGCCGGTGCGCAGGGGCTGATGCAGATCACGCCGCAGACGGCCGAATTCATCGCGCATCGCAGCGGCGGCACCGCGTTCGAGCAGGCTGACCTTGCGTCGCCGCAGATCAACATCTCCTACGGCACCTACTACCTGCGGTACCTGCTGCGGCGCTTCGACGCCGACGTCGTCCTCGGCCTCGCCGCCTACAACGGCGGCGAGGGCAACGTGGAGCGGTGGGTAGCGGAGGCAGCACGCCGCGGCGAGGAGTTCACCGCCGACGACATCCCCTTCCCGGAGACCCGGCACTACGTGAAGAACGTGCTCAAAGCGCAAGCCGAGTACCGATCGACGTACCCCCGGGAACTTGGCCTTTAAGCTGACCTCACATGCGCGCACCCTCATTCGCTCTCGTCTCGGCAACGATCGCCTTGTCGCTCTTCGCGGCTGGGTGTGGTGACGACGAGCCGACCGCTGCGGACCCGGGCTCGTCGCCCGTCACGAGCCCGTCGGGCGTTCCGACCCCGACGAGCGTCGTCCCGTCGACGCCTGCCGGCAGTCCCGACGACGGTGACACGTCGGCACCGCCGCAGGGCAGTACCAAGCCCAGCGACGACACGATCACCGAAGCAGTCGCGGTCAGCGGCGACCTGACCAGTCTGAAGACGGCCTTGGGTGCCGCGGGGCTCGAGTCGACGCTCGAGCAGCCCGGGCCCTACACGGTGTTCGCGCCCAACAACGACGCGTTCGCCAAGCTCGGGTCGCGCCTCGACACGCTCCTGCAGCCTGCCGCCAAGAGCGACCTGGCCAGCATCCTCAAGTTCCACGTCGTCAGCGGCGAGCTCAAGGTCAAGGACCTCAAGGACGACGAGCTGCTCACGACGCTCCAGGGCGACCGACTGCGCGTGTCGAAGAAGGGCAACACCGTCACGCTCGGCAACAGCAACGGGAAGACGACGATCGTCTCCGCCGACACCGACGCGTCGAACGGTGTGATCCACCTTGTCGACACCGTCCTCGCGCCCAAGGGCTAACGCTCTCGGCACCGAAGGGCGATCGCCCCGTGGCGGCGGTCAGCGGCGGCCGGGGGCGAGCCCCCACTTGGCCCAGAGCCGCTCGACCTTGCGGCCGCCTGCGCGGTTGAACTCGCGGCGCAGATTGGCGCCGCTGACGAACCCGCGGGCGTACTTCTTGACGATCACGTTCATCGTGCGCTTGAACTTCGCAGCGCCCATGGCGTCGCGAACCTCGCGCATGGCGCAGACGGGGTTGTCGTAGACGAGGCCGTACTGGCCGGTGTGCTTGTTCCAGTACGCCATCGACTCGGTGATAAAGGTCGTGGGGTCCCGGATCGTGAAGCGGCTTGACGGGTAGCACGTGGGGCGTGGCAGATCGGAGGCCGTCGTCCACGAGAACTCCAAGAAGCTGGTGATCCCCTCGTCGACCCACGGCTCGCGAAACTGGTCGTTGCCGACCAGGCCGTAGAACCACTGGTGCGCCGTCTCATGCCTGGTGACCTCGGAGCTCGCGTCGGTGATGACCGCACCTGGGTACTCCATGCCGCCGCCGGCATCGATGCGAGCGACGACGACGTCGTACTCGGAGTAGGGGTAGTCCGGGAGGCGTCGTTCGAGCTGCTCCATCGCATCGATGGCTTGCCCGAGGGCGTCGGCGCGGTCGCCGCCGGCTTCGCGCGGCGCCCAGGCTCGGATCAGCGTGCCGCGGCGTGTGGTGCCGGTCTCCTCGATCATGTTGGTTCCGGCGGCCCAGAAGGTGTCGCGGGCGTCGATCACGCTGGTTGTCGTGGAGGTGGCGCCGCCCGGGTCGGACGTGGTCGCGGTGGCGCCCGACGCGGCGATCTTCACCGCTGTGGGGTGGTGCAGCGTGAGCGAGAACCGCGCCCACGACGAGACGAAGCTCTCACCGAACGCCGAGTACGACGGCAGGCGCCAGCCGGTCACGTCGCGCTGCGCCAAGACCGGAAGTGCGTTGCCAAACAGCCGCATGCCTTCAGCGATGCCGAAACGGTCCTGGATCTCTGGCGCGGTGATCGACAGCGTCAGCGTGAGCTTGGTCTGCGCGCGCGGCGCCAGCGCCCCGGGAAGCAGGATCTCGAGCGCCGTGCAGTCGCGCTCGGTGCGGCCGGCAGTTCCGCCCCCGATCGCCGTGATCTTGACGGCGCGGTCGCCGCAGCCGACGGCGCCGTTGGCCCAGAGTCGCAGCCAGACCCGTGCGATGGGACCGGTGCCGGCGTTCTTCACCGTGATCGTCTCGGTTCCGGTGAAGGTTGTGCCGTCGCCGGTCGTCGTGAGGTCGGCGTCGTAGGCGACCGCGTCGGAGTAGGGCGTGTGGATTGTGCCGGCCGCAGCTGCCGGCGAGGGTGTGGACGCGATCAGGCCGACGGTGGCGCACGTCAGCGCCGCCGAGTGGCGGGCGGTTCGGAGCGCGCGGTCTCGCGCGGCGCGCGATCGGCCGAAAGAGTGCAAGGGAGGTCGGGGCTCAGCGGGCGCTGGGCTGCGCGGCGAGGAGGGCGTCGAGCAGGCCAGGGAAGCGCTCGTCGAGGTCGTCGCGCCGCAGCGATACCCAGCGGCGGGTGCCCTCGGTGCGGGTGTGCGTGAGGCCCGTCTCTCGCAGCACCTTGAAGTGGTGCGAACGCGTGGCCTTCGAGACGTCGAGGTGAACGGCGCCGCAAGCGGCCTCGCCGATCGCCGCAAGTTCGCGGACGATCCGCAGTCGCTGCTCATCGCCCAGGGCCTGGAGGACCGCCGTGAGCTCGATCGCGGAAGTGTCGGGTTCTCGCAGGTCTGACACGGTCATCCGATCATACTTGTTCGATCGCTGTCGAACTGGTGCTAGCGTGGGCGCCATGAAGTTCGAAGCCGATCGAACCACTGGTCCGGAAGGGCGTCCCGCCGACGCGGTGTTCTCGCTCACCGCGGCTGTGGCATGGGGCCTGATGTTTCCGATCGCGGCGGGCATCGTCGACCGCGTCGACGCGATCAACCTGACCGCCGTGCGCTACCTCGGCGCCAGCGCGATCTTCCTCGCGCTGCTGTGGGCCGTCGAAGGACGACGTGCGGTGCGCTACGACGGGCATTTCCTCAGGTTCCTCTGGCTCGGATCGCTCGGGTTTGCAGGGTTCAACCTGCTCGCCTACGTGGCGCTTGAGTTCACCGAACCTCAGAATGCCGCACTGATCGTCGCAACAGCGCCGCTTGTGACGGTGCTGGTCCGCTGGGCGAAAGACGGCGTGAAGCCGACACGCGCCGTCACGGTGCTGATCTTCGTCGCACTGTTTGGCGTGTCGATGGTCCTTGGCAAGGGCGACCCGACCGCGCTCGTGACGGGTGGCTTCAACCTTGGCGACGCCCTCGTGCTCGGCGGCGTCGTGAGCTGGGTGCTCTACACGCTCGGCGCGCAGCGGCACCCCGAGTTCTCGCCGCTGCGCTACACCGCGCTGACCGCGCCAGCCGGTCTGCTGACGATCCTCGCGGTGACGGCGGTCGCCGATTTCAGCGGGTGGCGGTCGGTGCCGACGGCCGCCGATCTCGGTGCCGAGTGGCTCGGCATCCTCTATGTGATCGTCGCCGGTGGCGTGATCGGCGTGCTCTCGTGGAACCAAGGCGTGCGCAAGCTCGGCCCGCCCGTGGCCGCGCTCTTCATGAACCTCGTGCCGGTGACGGCGTTCGCTGTGCAGATCGCACGCGGCTACGACCCGGCCGTCGGTGAGCTGGTCGGCGCGGGCGTGACGATCGCGGCGATCGTCGCGGCGAACCGGATCTCGCACCGCGCGACGGCCCTGCCGGCATCTGCGCCGCTACGAGCGAAGCCGGCGGTGGGCCGCGGCGGCGGCGACCTGGTGC
>JAEZDB010000129.1 GCA_023429855.1 Actinomycetes bacterium | reverse complement strand
GGTCCAGCGGGCGAATCAGGTGTTGCCGATCGTCACCTCGCAGGCCGTGGAGTCCGAGGCCTTGTGGGTCGCGTCGCCGGCGTAGCTCGACTGCACGGTCCACTTGCCCTGGTCCTGACGGATCGTCTGGTAGCTGGCGGAGTAGTTGCCCTTGGCGTCGGTCTTGACGGTCACCGTCTGCGACTTGGCCGGGTTCGGAGCCACACCCTGCAGGTCCTTGGCGTAGGAGAAGAGCACCTTCACCTCGGAGCCCTCAGCGACACCCTCCAGGTGACCGGTCACGGTCAGCTGGGTGCCCCACTGCACGGTGGAGCTGGGGCAGGTCTGGGTCAGCGTCGTCGCGGCCGGTTCGGGCGTCGACGGCGCAGGCGTCGTCGGAGCCGGAGCGTCGGGAACCGGGACCGGGAGGACCACGGGGGCCTCGTCGGTCGGCGCGTCGATCACGACCTGCAGGTCACCGGGCTTGACGGAGCCGTCGCCGAAGATGGCCGGCACTTCGACTTTGCCGTCCTGGACGACGCCCTGGCCGACGACCTCGCCGCTCTTGAGCAGCGAGACGACCTGGCCGTTGATGGCCTGGGCACCCTCGATGAGCACCTGGTAGCCGGGCTTCTTCGGACCGGGATCCGGGATCGGGCTCACGGGCGTCTCCGTCGCGACGAGCTCGAACTTGAGCCTGAAGATCGACGGATCGAACACGAACTTGCTGCCGCCGCCACGCATGCGCATGGTCGGGTCGCCGAACAGGTGCCAGATCCGATGCTCGAACGTGGTGTTGCCATCGGCCGGAGCCGGCTTGTGCGTGTTCAGACGGACCTTGCCGTAGACGAGCGCATCGCCGAGGCGCTGCTTGACCGCCGGACCTTCACCGGGCAGAACACTCGGCAGCAGAGCGTCGACGAAGCCGAGGCCCTGGATGCTGTTGTGCGTCGACGGGCTGTCTTCGGTGTCGCCGAAGGCCGCCACGGCGCCGCCGCCCGCACGCCCGAGCGACCGCGTCACGAACGACGTGTCGTCGCGGTCGTAGGCACCGGACGAGCAGTTGATCGACATCAGCACCGGCAGCACCGTGTTGGTCAACGCTTCGACGTTGGCCGTCGTGAAGAGCGGCGTGCCCCAACCGTCGTTCCAGCCGTGGTCGCGGTGGATCGCGAGGAACGCGCCGGCGTTCCAGGCCGCCGAGATGTCGGCGCCGTCGCCGTCCCACGCGAACGCGGGCTTCTTGAGCGACGCCGGCAGCGGCGTGCCGTCGACGAACTGCTGCGGGTTGCCCGCCGGATGCTCGCCGTACACGCGCGTGACGCTGTTGCCGCGGGCCTCCAGGCCCTTGGCGACCGTCTCCGAGAACTGGATGAACGTGCGGTTCTCGCGGCCGTCGCCATCGTCGTCTTGGAACTGCGACGCGATCAGCGCCTGCTTGGCCGTGTTGCCGGGGAAGGCTGCGGTCGGGTAGGCGAGGATCTTGTCGACGGCGATGTCGACCTCGGCGGCGCTGCCGGGGATACGGCCCGACGCGAGGTCAGGCAGCGTGTCGGCCTCGTTGATCGTCGCGTACGGCAGGTCAGACGTCGCGCCGCCGATCTCGAACGTCGGCACGGACTCGTCGTTGCCGAGCAGCAGCACGTAGCCGGGACGCACGCAGAACGGGTGCGTGGCACGGGCGCGGATGAAGTCGCGGATCTGCTCCTTCGTCGTGCCGGCCTGGCCGGCGACGGTCTCGAAGACGCGCGTCTTGATGCCGCCCGCGTTGCGCGCCGCCGCCAGCTTGTCGGCGGAGGCCTTCATCGACGGGTTCGTGATGATCACGAACTCCTCGCCGCAGTTCCACGGGTACCACTTGAGGCGATCCCACTGCGCCTGCAGCGGACCGCGGTTCAGGATGCCGTCGGCGAGCGACTGGCCGAAGCGGTCCCAAGGACCGCCGACGCCGCCGAACTTGCCCTCGCCGCCCTTGAAGTTGAGCTGCACGTTCACCGAGCGGTGGATCTTCAGCGTCTTCTTCTTGCCGTCGTACTGCGCAAGCGGCACCTGGAGCGTCGCGAGCTTGATGCCGCGCGCCTCGCCCACGCCGATCGCGTCAGCGGGCTTGGCCGGGAACGTCCCCTTGTAGGAGGCGTTCGGAGCCACGAACTTCGGGTCCTTGAACACGCCGCCGGCGAAGTTCGGCGCAGGCGTGTCGTTGTCGACCGCTTCCGGCTGGACCGGGAGCACGTCGACGTCCTTCAGCGTGTAGGAGTCGCCGGTCTGCGCGACCGACTCGATCGTCGCGCCGTCCGGCACGGCGACGGTGAACGAGGCCGTCGGGATCGCCGGCTGACCGGGTGCGCCGGTGGCCTCCGCGTGCTTGGAGCCGAGCTGCGTCCAGAGCTTGCCGCCCTTGTCGACGCTGCCGACCGTGACCTCCGGAAGGGTGATCGTCGCGTCGAGGCCCGACGCGTCGTTGCGGCGCAGCGACGTGGTCGGCTCGGCAACCGACGCCGGCTTGATGCCGCCGCCGCACCGCTTCGCCTTCGGGCTCTGCAGCAGGTACTGGCTGAGGCTCAGCGCCTTTGCGTCGACCGCCAGGGTGCGCTTGCGCGACCCCTTCGGCAGACGCTTCAGCGTCTTGCGGTAGGTCTTGATGGAGCCGATCGCCGAGCACGGCTGCTTCGCCTGCTGGCGCTTGATGCGCTCCGCGAGGACGATCAGCTGGCCGCGCTTGGCCGTCGACTTCTTCAGCGCCTTGGTGCTCTTGACGAGCACCTTGGCCTCGCTCGACGCCGTCGGCGCCTTGGCGGGTTTGACGGGGGCGGCCCCCGCGACCCCCGGACTCAGCGGAATCACCGCCGCCGCGACTGAAGCCGCGATCACTTGCCGTTTCATCTGAATTGCTCCCTTGGTGCTGCCAGCAGGACACGTGCTGGTGAAGCGCCAAGGTAGGTGCGCGGCACGTCTGGCCCCAAAGGACCTGATCCCGCATGGCGAACCATTGGTATCTGGATGCCGACCGCCGGAAAGCGCGCAGCCGGTTCGTCGACGAGCTACGCGGCCGTCTTGCCGGCGGCGATCGCCCGCAGCCCGCTGAGGCTCGGGACGAACAGGTACTCGCCGCCGCGAGTGACGACGAAGTCGTCCTGGCCGGAGAGGTAGTACGGGCACTCGCCCTGGATCACCATGCTGCCGCCCTCGGGGCGGTGGGTGCCCATCACGAAGTCGACGTCGTGCCCGAGGCCGAAGATGTTGCCGTCGTTGAGCCACTGCACCTGGATCGCCTCGAACTGGCGGACGATGCTCGCCTGGAAGCAGACGAAGACGAGCCCGCGCTCGGCGCCGTCGTCGTCGAGCACGCCCTCGGGCAGCGGTTCGCCATAGGGCATGCCGCGCCGGATGATCCGGTGGCGGAACGTGAGCCGCCCCTCCCAGCCCAGCGAGTCACGGGGGTTGGACCGGCGCACGTGCGAGCCGATCGGGCACTTCGCACCGGTCGGGTCCTCGTCGAAGTAGCCGAAGTCGTTCGTCGACGGCACGGCGCCGTCGAACTCGTCGTCTGGCGGCGGCGCGTCGGGGTAGTGGACGAGCGGCGCGCCGTCGTCCCAGCGGCCGACGATCTTCGCGCGGAGCTTGCGTTCGTCGCCGCCTTCGTAGTGCTCGGCGCCCGCCTTGACCGCCCGCCGGAACAGCGCGACGTCTTGGTGCAGGCGGCGCCAGACCATGTAGGTGCCGTTGCGGGCCAGCGGGCCGCTCGGCGCCGCCGGGAGCCGGCGCTGCTGGTCGAAGAACGTGTCTTCGTCGGGGTAGCCGAGGATGAACTCACCGGGCTCCAGCGGCCGCCACTTGCCGTCGCCCAGCGGCACGCCGCCACCGCGGGTGCGGTCTTCGCTGGCGCCGCGGACCGCCGGCTGCGAGAAGCCGTCGCCGAAGCCGAAGTGCTCGCGCGCCTCGGGCAGCAGGTGCGCGTCTTGCCGGTTCACGATCCGGTGGCCGTGCTTGGCGGTGAGCGCCTCGAGCTGCTCGAGCGCCGCCGCCAGCGGCTCGGGGTCGAGCGCGTTGACCGTCACAAGCACGTGCGCCTCGCCTGTGCCAAGGCCGGGCGCCCAGTGCTCGGGCGCGCTGGGACCTACGTCGCCGAGACGCTCAGCGCGCGCCGCCATCCCGAAGCGGAACTCGTCGGCGAACGTCGCCCGGACCGCGGGCGGGACGCCGAGCGCCACCAGCCCGGCGTGGGTGAGCGCGACGTTCACGTGGTGCGGCGGCTTGGCCGGACCGGTCCACGGGGCCGCGTCGCTGACCTGCGCCGCGAGCGCCTTCAGCCAGGCGCGGCCAGCCCGTACGCCCTGCAGTTCGACGAACAGGTACGTCGTGCAGTCGTAGGCGTTGCCGTAGGCGCGGACGATGTCGCCCTGGATGTCTTCGAGCTCGAGCGTGACGCCGTCGGGCGCCGAGTACGCGAGGGTCGGATCGTCGTCGATCTTGGTCATGCCGCAGACGGTCCTTTCACTCCACCGGCGATGCGCTCGATGAACTCGGCCTGCAGCTCGGCGGGCGTGAGCGCGTACTGGCGCACGGCGAGGTCGCGCATCGCACGCTGCTGCGCGAGCACGCGCCGCACCTCGGCGACCGTCGTGTGGCCGTAGGCGCTGAAGTACTGGCCGCAGTCGATCTGGTTGGCCTTCAGGTAGCGGACCAGGTCTTTCGGATCGGCAGCGTCGACACCGGCGCACTCGCCCCAGATCCGCTTCGCCGTCGCCGGGATCGCCGCGGCGAGCTCGTGCAGGTAGCTGTCGCGCTCGCCGTCGAAGCAGACCGAGAAGATCAGGTACTCCGCGCCGAGGTGATCCTCGTCGGCAGGCTGGTAGTCGAGGTCGCGGTCGTAGAAGTCCGGCAGGATCACGAAGCGGCCGAAGTGCGTGCGGGGCAGTTTCGCGAACGGGCTCGGTCCGTCCTCGAGGCCCACGAGCTTCTTGCGAAGCGCGCCCGCCGGGGCCGCGCCGCGCGGCG
>JAEZDB010000128.1 GCA_023429855.1 Actinomycetes bacterium | reverse complement strand
GTCGTCGGCTCCGCGGGCGCCGGGTCCGGGTCGGGCTCGACGGGTTCCGCGAGCGGCGCGGCCGGCACGGACGCCGGGTCGAACTCGTCGGCGCCGATGTCGGTCGTCACGCCGATCTTGCGCAGCGCGCCGCCGAGCGCCAGCGGGCCGTTGTTGACGTCGACGACGCCCGCGTTGATCGTCGGCGAACCAGGCATCTGACGGAAGTCGCCGGCCGCGGCATCGAAGAACGTGGGCTCTGCGGCGGTGCCGCCGTTTTGGTTGCCGCCGGTCTGCTGGAGCACAGCGGTCGCACCGGTCACGGCCGAGACGTCCTGGCTGATCCAGTTGCTGTTGCTCACGTTCGCGGTCGCGCTGCCACCGGAGAGCCCAGCTCGCACACGGATGTCGGAGTTGGCGCCGCGCGCAATCGAGTTCGAGATCGTCATCGAGCTGGTGCCGTCGGACGTGCCGGTCGCAATGCCTTCGCCGCCGTCGGTCGTCGACACCGCGGTCACGTTGCGCACCGTGGCCGTGGCGTTCTTCGACGACGCGCTCACGGCCGTGACGCGGTTGGCCGCACCGAGGCCCGTGCCGATGCCGCGCGAGACGCTGCTGCGCAACGTCGACCCCGTGCTCATCGACACGCCGATCTGCAACACGCCGGTCGAGGCGGACGTCGTGACACGGACGCGATCGGCCAGCGCCGACTCGCCGAGCTGCAGCGAATAGGTGATCGCGGCGTTGTCGGCGGCCTTGCCGGCGATGGCGACGTCGCGGATCTGGGCGTTCTTGCCGAGGAATACGCCGGCCTCCGCCTGCGAGTTCGGGGCGACCACGATCACCGGCAGCTTCGCCGGGTCGGCGCCGCGGAGCGTGACGCCGCCCGGGACCTCAATGGTGTCGACCCACGCCGGCTGGCTGCTGATGGTCCCCTTGCCTGGCAGCGCGCGGCCAGCCGCACGCGGTTCGAGCGTTCCGATCGTTGAGATGCCTGGTGCGCGAATCACGGTCGACGGCAGCAGCACCTCGTCGCCTGAGACCGCCGAAGCGAGCGCAGTCGTGAGCACACACGGTTTGGCCGGATCGGTGCACGGCGCCGTTCCCGCGTTGGTCGTGAATTGGTAGTTCGCGGCGTACCGCGTCGCCGCCGATGCGCTGCTTGCCGGCACCAGCACGGCGGCAGCGCCGATGGCCGCGGCGAGCGCGCGCGGAGTCGGGCGGAACGGGGCAGACGACGACATCGCGCAACGGACGCTACGACCGTGAACGCGCGGTGTAAAGCGCGCGGAGCCCCAGTTTCGAAACGCCGGTATCCGAAGGGGCAATGGTCGTGTGCGCCGGACACTCGCGGCCGTCTTCGACTTCCACTGGCGCGGTGGCAGCGCGCCATCTAAGGTCGCCAGCGATCTACTCGGGGGTGACGCGGCGCATGGCCAAGCATCGACGTAAACGCAAACGCAAACGCGACCGGGCCGGCGACGCGGCCGAAGACAGCGCGTGCTGCTGCGTCGAGTCGGCGTTCGACGGGTGCTACGTGGCGACGGCAGCGCACGGCGACTTCGAGGCGCCCGAGGTGCGGACGCTCCGCCGGTACCGCGACGAGCGCCTGCACACCGGCCCGGTCGGACGCGCGTTCTCGCGGTTCTACTACCGGTTCGGGCCGTACCCGGCCGAGGTGCTGCACCGCGTGCCGGCGCTGCGCGCACCGGCGCGCGCCGTGCTGCGTCCCGCCGTCTGGTGGGCCGAACGCAAGCTCAGCGGAGGCCCCAAGTGACGGCCGAGGCGCCGGGCGGCACTGACACGCTGCTCACGCCGACGCAGCTCAGCGAGGTGCTCGTCCTGCTGAAGGGCGCCGACACGGTCGAGCTCAAACTCACCGTCGATCTGGCCGCGCAGCGGTCCGCTCTTGAGGCGCTCGACCTCGACCCGCTTGGCGCCCAGGTGCGGCTCGTGTCGTTCTTCGACACGCCCGACCTTGCCCTCCAGGCCGCGGGCGTCGTCGTTCGCGCGCGTCGGGTCGCGGGGAAGGGCGACGACACCGTCGTCAAGCTGCGGCCGGTCGACCCGGCGGTGCTGCCGAAGAAGCTGCGGCGCCACGAGAGCTTCGGCGTCGAGGTCGACGCGATGCCGGGCGGCTTCGTCTGCTCCGGCTCGTTCAAGGGCGTCGCTCGCAAGCCGATCCGCGAGTCGCTCGCGGGCGGCAAGCCGCTCAGCAAGCTGTTCACGAAGGAGCAGCGCGCGTTCTACGCCGAGCACGCGCCCGCGGGGTTCGCACTCGACGACCTGGTGGAGCTCGGCCCGATCTTCGTGCTCAAGGTCAAAGACACGCCGAAGGGTTTTGCGCGCAAGCTCGTCGTCGAGCTCTGGCTCTACCCCGACGGCGAACGCATCCTCGAGCTGTCGACGAAGTGCCTGCCGGCGGAGGCGTTCGAGGTGGCCGGCCAGCTGCGGGCGTTCCTCGCTGATCGCGGCATCGAGCCGTCGGCCGCTCAGCAGACCAAGACAAAGAAGGCGCTCAGCACCTTCGCCGGCTGACGCCGCGCTCGTCGCGCGAGCGGCGCAGAACGACCACGGGGGTGGGCCGCGCCGAAGCGCAGCCCACCCCGGTGATGCGAGGGGGCGCTGTGGCTAGGCGGCGACGACCTTGGCCTTCAGCGTCGCGTACTCCTCGTCGGTCAGCTTGCCGCTCGTGTGGAGCGCGGCGAGCTTCTCGAGCTGCTCGGCCGGGTTGGCTTCGGCGGCGGTCTCCTTTACGTAGGACTCGAACGCGGCCTTGTTGCGCTCGGCCTGGGCGATTGCGCGCTTCTGCATGCCGCTACCGCGGGCGATGAAGTACACGAGCGAGCCGAGGAACGGCAGGATCACCAGCAGGAAGACCCAGCCGGCTTTGCCCCAGCCGGAGACTTCGTCGTCGGCGAACAGGTCGGAGCAGATCGTGATGATCAGCCAGAAGAACGTCACCAGGAAGAAGATCCAGATGAACGAAAGGAAAGCGTCTGCGAAGTCGAATTCGGCAAGAACCATGGAGGGAAACCTCAGGAGCGGGTAGGTCGAACTGCCGCTACCTCAGCACGGGCACGTGGGCGCGCCCTCACCCTCGGCGGGTGAAATCGCGCGATCTGAGCTGGGCACCCACCATTGGTCCAACCTCCGGTGTGTCGGCTTGGGCTGGCGGGGACGAGTGCCGATCGGGGGAGGGTGGGAGTCTCTCCAATTGGCAGTGGGTCGCTGAGCGTGACGCAGTCGCAGGCCCAGTGGGATGCGATCGCCTCGATCAAGAGCACGTCGCCGTTCGCCGGCGAGGGCTCGGCCGACCCGACCAGCACGGTCGCCAGCGGGTTCGACGCGATGCTGTCTGGCTACAACGCCCAAGCGCAACTGCTTGCGGCCGCTGCCGCCCCAGACGCGGCGACCACAGCGGCCCTGCTCAACCAGATCTCCGCAGCCCAGCAATCGACGATCGACCTCTTCGCATGAGCATCAACGCCATCAACGCCTCGCTCTCGGGGATCCAGGCCGCGCAGGCCCAACACGCCGCGGCAGCCACCGCGATCGCGGGCGGCGGCGACATCGTCGACGGCGTCGTCAACGGGCAGACCGCCGAAGTGTCGATGGCGGTCAACGTCTCGATGCTGCGCCAGGCGATGGATCAGGAGAAGTACCTGATCGACGTCCTCGTCCAGTAGGCGGGCGGCTACTCGCCGAGCGTGAGCACGGCCGGCGGGATCGAGATCACCTGCGTCGCCTGAGCGGCGAGCGTAGCCGTCGACGGACGGCGGCCGAGGATCCGACGGCGCTTCGGTGCTGGCCGGTCGACGATGACTGTGCCGCCGGTGATCGGTGAGATGTCGACGCGCACCTGGCGATCGGGGCCGAGGAGGGCGCGGGCTGCGCCGGTGAGGACCACGCGCCCGTTGCGGCGTGCCACGCCCGCGTGGACGAGGCCGTCGAACTCTCCGTCGCCCGACCAATGCAGCGTGAGGAGCACCTCGAGCATCGTCTCGAACTGGGCCTCGGCCTCATGGGCCTCGGGGTCGCGCGGGTACTGCAGTACCAGCGCGGCGGCCTGTGCAACCGATGTGGCGGCCATCCGGCGTTGCTGCTCGGCCGGCGTGAGGCGCGGGACGAGCGTTCCCGCGTCGCCGAAGTCGGCGTGGCTGTCGTCGAAGTCGGGACCGTCGTCGAGGGACACCCTACGCAGCCTAGGACCACGGGTCGCCGCACCACCCCAGGCCCTCGGCGTGGGCAATCGACCCGTTTCGACCACGGATATGGCGGTTGGTTCGGGTTGATTGGCCCTCGGCGTGGGCAATCGACCCGTTTCGACCACGGATATGGCGGTTGGTTCGGGTTGATTCGGCGAGGACGGGGCGACTTACCGGACAACTGTCCTGCATGTGTGGCTGAAGGCGTTATGGTCGGGTCATGACGAGCCCCGTGAAGTCGCAGTCAGGTGCCGGCGGGGCCTCCGCCGGCCAGCCGCAGATCGCCGTGGAGAACCCGGCTACGGGCGCGACGATCGCCCACGTCGACGACCTCACCGCCGCCGAGGTCACGGCACTGGTGGAGCGGGCGCGGGTGGCCCAGCGCACCTGGGCGCAGACCACGCTGAAGGAGCGGGCCCGCCTCATGATCGCCTGGCGCCGCTGGCTCGTCGACCACCGCGAAGAGGTCGTCGACATCGTCGTCAGCGAGAACGGCAAGACCCGCGAAGACGCCTTGCTGGCCGAGCTCTTCTACCTCGTCGACGCCATGGGGTACTGGGCGAAAGCCGCACCGAAGCTCATCGGCGAGGAGAGGGTCAAGGCCCACTCGCCGCTGCTGTTCGGCCGCACCGTCTCGGTCAAGTACGACCCGCTCGGCGTCGTCGGCGTCATCGCGCCCTGGAACTACCCGCTCACCCTGTCGATCGGCGACGTGATCCCGGCGCTTATGGCCGGCAACGCGGTGGTCGTCAAGCCCAGCGAGATCACGCCGCTGGCCACGGCGCGGGTGATCGAGGCGGCTCGCGAGGTCGGCTTCCCAGAAGACCTGCTCCTGCTGGCGACCGGTACCGGTCCGGCCGGCGCCGCACTCGTCGACACCGCCGACATGATCATGTTCACGGGGTCGACGGCCACCGGACGCAAGGTGGCGGCCCGCTGCGGCGAGCGTCTGATCCCCTGCTCGCTGGAGCTTGGCGGCAAGGACCCGCTGATCGTCCTCGAAGACGCCGACGTGGAGCGCGCCGCCAACGTCGCGGTCGAGTGGTCGATGCGCAACTCCGGTCAGATCTGTCTGTCGGTCGAGCGGGCCTACGTGACGGCGCCCGTCTACGACGAGTTCGTCGAACGGGTGACGAACCAGGTCAAGGCGCTGCGCCAGGGCGTGCCGGGCGGCCGTGGCTCGGTCGACGTCGGCGCGATCACGCACGGCCCGCAGCTCGACATCATCGAGCGGCACGTCGACGATGCCGTGAGCAAGGGCGCCAAGGTGCTGACCGGCGGGAAGCGCGGTGCCGGTCCCGGCCAGTTCTTCGAGCCGACGGTGCTCGTCGACGTCGACCACTCGATGGCCTGCATGACCGAGGAGACCTTCGGGCCGACGCTGCCGATCATGAAAGTCGCCGACGAGGCCGAGGCGATCCGCCTGGCCAACGACTCGCCCTACGGCCTGGGCTCCAGCGTCTTCACGAAAGACCTTGCGCGCGGGCGGCGCGTGGCCGATCAGCTCAACGCCGGCAGCACGTGGGTCAACGACGTGATCATGAGCTACCTCGCGGTCGAGGCGCCGATGGGCGGCGCGAAGGACTCCGGGCTCGGCTACCGCCACGGCGTGCAGGGCATCCGCAAGTACACCCAGCCGCACACGGTGCTGATCGCCAGGCACGTGTTGCGTAACGACGTGACGAACTTCCCCAACGCGAAGGTGCGCGGGTCGTTGATCGCTCTGGCGATCCCGCTGCTCTACGGCCGCGGCGGCAAGCAGGGGCGCCGGCGCCGCAAGGGCTGACCGAACGCCCTGCTGCATATATGCAGACCTGTGCTGCAAACCTGCAGCAGGGTGCCGCGCCAAGGGTTCGATGGGTGTCGAACTTCTATGCGCCAAGAGGTGGGCGCGTGTGACTAGATCACACCGGAACGCCGTTCCGCTTCTGCTATCCCGTTCTGGATGCCTTCTGCTTCCGACTCGACGCAACCCGCGGTCGCTCCCGCCGGGGCCGGCCAGCCCCGTGCCGTCTGGGCGGTGCTCGCGGCCTCGGTCGTCGCCTTCATGGGCATCGGGCTCGTCGACCCGATCCTGCCGGTGATCGGAGAAGGCCTCGACGCCTCGCACTCCGAGATCGAGCTGCTCTTCACGAGCTACTTCCTGATCATCGGCCTCTCCAATCTGCTCACCGGTTTCGTCTCTTCGCGCCTGGGTGAGAAGACGACGCTGCTCACCGGCCTCGCGCTCGTCGTGGTCTTCAGCGCCCTCGCCGGGCAGGCCGACTCGGTAGAAGCGGTCGTCCTCTTCCGTGCCGGCTGGGGACTCGGGATCGCGCTGTTCATCTCGACGTCGATGTCGGCGCTGATCACGCACGTCAACGGCGGACCGCAGCGCGCCGTCGTCCTGTTCGAGTCGGCACTGGGCATCGGCATCGCGTCGGGTCCGCTGCTCGGCTCGGTCCTCGGTGCGCAGAGCTGGCGGGCGCCGTTCTTCGGCGTCGCGCTCTTGATGGGCGTCGCGTTCCTCGTTCTGTGGACGTCGCTGCCGAACGAGGGCCGTCCCCCGGCCTCCGCGCACACGCGTCTCTCTGAGCCCCTGCGTGCGCTCAGCCACAAGGGGCTGGCCCTCGGGTCGGTCGTCGCGCTGCTGTGGAACTTCGGGTTCTTCACGCTGCTGGCCTACACGCCGCTGCTGCTGGGCCTCGGCGTCTACGAGCTCGGCGCGATCTTCTTCGCGTGGGGTGTGCTCGTGGCGATCAGCGCCGTCTGGGTCGCCCCGCGGCTCCTTGCGCAGTACCGCGCGACCTCGCTGCTGGCCGTCGTGCTGGCCATCGTCGCCACGATCCTGCTCGTGATCGGCATCGAACACGAGAACCACTCGGTCCTGATTCCGGCGATCGTCCTCTCCGGACTGCCACTCGGTCTCGGCAACTCGCTGCTCTCGAACCTGCTGTTCGGCGTCTCCCACACCGACCCGGCCGACGCCGCCGCTGCAACGAACTTCATCCGCTTCACCGGCGGCGCAGCCGCGCCGTTCCTCGCGGGCGTGCTCAGCGAGAACGTGTCGCTCAGCGCGCCGCTGTACGTGTCGGCGGTCGTCGTCGGCGGTGCCCTGGCCGTCTTGCTGCTCGGCCGCGGGCTGCTGCAGCCGGTCGGAGCCTCCGCAGCGGCCGCCCGCGGTGCGGAGCGTTCCGGCGACACGCGCGACCTCGAGGCCGTGCCGGCCTGACCGCTCCGTCGCGTCGCTGAGTGCGGCGCCGCCAATCTAGACTGCCGCCGCATGCAGCGCTGGATCACGCGGGCCATGCTTTGGGCCCCGGCGGTGGCGGCGGGTGTCTTCGTCGTGTTGATGTTGGTCAACCAGGGCGAGATCCGCGCCGGACTGAACGCCCACGCCGACTTCGCCTCGGCACCCGTGCTCGCGGAGCTCATCGGCGAGGCCAGGCCCGGCAGCACCATGCGGCTCGGCGACTACCCCTAGTACGAAGCCTTCTGGCTCCTGCGCGCGACCAAGTGGATGCCGGCCCACCACTTCGTCTGGGAGATGGTGCCGTTCGCGCTGTGGCTGGCGACCGCGCTGCTCGCGGGCTTCTCGATCCACCGTGCCAGCGGCTCGCGGTGGGCCGGCATCACCGCCGCGGCCCTCGTGGTCTGCGGCGGCGTAGGGACGCGCGGCACGCTGTGGTCGCTTAACACGCATGGGCCGGCGGCCTTCCACGTCGCGCTGCTCGCGGCCGCGCTCGCGCTCGCCCTCTCGCGGCCCGCGTGGCTGCATGGGCTGCGCGGCTGGGGTGGAGCCGTCGTGCTTGGCGCCGTCACCGCAGTCGGCGCGACGGATCCGCTCGTGCTCGCGTTGGGTGTCGGTCCGCTCCTGCTCGCGACGAGCGTCCTCTGGCTGTGGCGTGGCGACGCGTCGGCGCTTCGCCTGGCCGTTGTCGTGTCGTCGATCGCGGTCGTCGGCGCCAAGGTCCTCGACCAGCTTGCGCAGAACGCGTCGATCAGCTAGACGCAAAAGCCGCTCAAGTTCGTCGACATCACCGGCGTGGTCGAGCACCTCAACCTGCTGCCGGGCGTTGCGGCACGCCTGGCAGCAGAGTCGCCGTTTGGCGCTGAGATCGACGGCACGACGGCCGTCGCTATGGCCGCGACGCTCGCGGCGCTTGTCGCCGGCTGCGTGGTGCTGACCGTGTCGGTCCGCCAGTTCAAGCGCGCCGTGTGGCCGGAGCGTTTCGGGCTCGTCGCGGCGCCGACCGCGGGTCGCGAGGCCGAGCCGCTCGCCATCGACCGCGAAGCGCTCTTCGTGGCGACCCTCGCGTTCTGGTTCGCGGTGCTCGCGATCAACCTCGTCGCGTTCGTCTTCACGACCGCCGTGATCGATGTGTTCGGCAGCCGGTACCTGGTCCCCGGGTGGATCGCGCTCTGCGTCCTCATGCCGCTGCTCGCCGTCCGCGCGAACGTGCGCTGGCTGGCTGGCCGGCGGCGTGGCCACGGTGCTCTGCGTGGCGTCGACCCTCAGCTTCGCGCGCCATCCCAGCCCGACGTTCGAGAGCGTCCTGCCGACTGAGACGCTGGCCAACGAGATCCAGCGGTTCGCCAAGGCCAACGGCGCAAACTACGGCTACGCGGGCTTCTGGGACGCGATCCCGATCACCTGGCACACCCGCTTCGGTCTGCACGCGTACCCGGTGCTCGGCTGCGGCGATGGCAACTGCCGCTTCTACCAGCACCAGATCTCGAGCTGGTACGACAAGAGGCCCGGCCGCAGCTTCCTCGTGATCGACCCGGCGCAGCCGCTGCAGCCGTCGGCCGATCCGGCCTACGGACAGCCGGTGGCGACCAAGCAGATCGGCGACGTCACGGTCCACGTGTATGCCGACGACATCGCCGACCGCTTCGACTGAGGGGCTAACGCCGGGGCGCTAGCCTGCGGGCCGTGCCCCACCTCGTGTCGCTGAACGCCGGTCTGCCGAAGGTGATCGGCGAGCGTAAGGGCGAGCCCGTGATCAGCGGCATCGACAAGCGGCCGATCGAGGGGCGGCATGCGGTGCGCGGCGTGAACCTCGTGGGCGACGGCCAAGCCGATCTCTCGGTGCACGGCGGCGTCGACAAGGCGATCTACGCGTACGCGTCAGAGGACGCCGCGTGGTGGGCCGAACAGCTCGGCCGCGAGATCTGGCACGGGATGTTCGGGGAGAACCTCACGACGGCTGGCGTCGACTGTTCGGGGGCCGTCGTCGGAGAACGCTGGGTGATCGGCGACCTCGTCCTCGAGGTCTGCCAGCCGCGGCTGCCGTGCTTCAAGCTCGGCATGCAGTTCGGCGACCCGAAGATGCTCAAGGCGTTCGTGCAGGCCTCTCGCCCGGGTGCGTACCTGCGGATCGTGCAGGAGGGCGACGTGGCGGCTGGCGACGCGATCGAGGTCGTCGACCGACCTTCGCACGGCGTCACCGTCGCGATCGTGGCCGACGCGATCCAAAAGGACATCGCCCTGGCTCCGCGTGCGCTCGAGGCGCCGCAGCTCGCCGAGGGGCTGGCCGGCTGGCTCCGCGAACGCGTGTAGGGGGCGCCAACAGCGTGTAGGGGGCGCCAACAATCAGCGCTCCAGATTGGAATACCAAACAAGCCTTTCGGTTTTAGGATACCAACGTCATTTGAGTGTCCCCTGGCTCAGCGACGTCCGTGCAGGCCGGAATCGGCACGTTCATCCAGGACACCCAGCCATTGCAGGCTGGTCCCGGGTGCTCGCAGGCCACCGCCACCGCGGTGCTGTGCAGCAGCAGCACCGTCACGGCGCTGGAGCTGAACGCCGGTGACGGCGACGACACCCTCGAAGTCGAGGCCGCCAAGCCGGTGACGGTCCGCGGCGGTGACGGGTTCGACACGGTGACGATGACCGGAACCGGTCCGGCGACGCTGATCGGCGATCGCGGCAACGACACCCTGACCTCCGGCTCCGGTGGCGCCACCTTCAACGGCGGCGACGGCGACGACCTCATCACCGGTGGCACCGGCCCGGACACGCTCGACTACTCCCAGCGCTCCGACGCAATGACGGTCTTCCTGACGACCGGCACCGCCAGCGGCGACGCAGCGCGCGGCACCGACGCGCTCGAGGGCTCGATCGAGACCGTCATCGGCGGCGACGGCGACGACACGCTGTTCGACGAGGCCGGCACGCAGACGCTGCGCGGCGGGCCGGGCAACGACAGCATGATCATGTCCGGCGGTGGAAACGACCGGGCCGACGGCAACGACGGCGACGACGTGTTCTACGACGGCAACGGCGACGACCGCTACTACGGCGACGACGGCGACGACACCGTCTTCCTCTACGCCAGCAGCGGCGCGGACGAGGTCAACGGTGGCTTGGGCGCTGACACGGTGTCGTACGCGAGCGTGATCGGCGGGCTCAACCTGTCGGCTGATGGTCTGCGCAACGACGGCGTTCCTGCGTCCACGACGCAGCTCGACAACGTCCAGCCCGACACGGAGATCATCGAAGGCGGCAAGGGGGCTGACACGCTGACCGCGACCGTTGCCACGCTGCAGCTGTTCGGCCTCGGCGGCAACGACACGTTCGTCTCGTCCACCGGAAAGGCTGCGCTCTTCGGCGGAGCTGGCCAGGACCATGTGCGGTGGAGCGCGCCGGCTCGTCCGTCGACATGACTTGCGAGCGCGGCCGTCGCTCCGCTACCGTCGACAGCGTATGACGACGCAGCTCCACACCGAGTTCCGCGCCGCCACGGCCGCGTAGAGCGGCGCACTCGGACCGACCTGGTCCGCGCGCCGCGCAGCCGTAGCAAGCGCCCTTTGAGCCGCTCAGCCTGAGCCGCTCACGAACCCCGAGCCGACCGGGCAGGGTTCGCTCACCTGTGGAAGCACTCTCGTGTCTCATTCGACCTCTGACTCCGGTCAGTTCTTCGCTGTTGGCCTCGGCCATCGCTCTCTCACCATCCGCACCGAGCTCGACGGGCTCGCGGGCGACCGCTCCAGCCCTTGGGCCCCGGCCCGGGTGCTGGCCCAGCATTCCGGTCTGTGGCTGGTCGCCGAACCGACGCCCGACGGCACTGGCTCCACCGCGCCGCGGCTGGTGCCGGCACGCGGCCGGCTGCGCGACGACGCAGGCGGGCCACCGGTCACCGGCGACTGGGTCGCCCTCGACGAGGGCGGCGCCATCGCAGCGGTCCTGGAGCGCCGCGGAACCCTCACGCGCCGGGCCGCCGGCGAAGCCACGGTGTCCCAGACGCTCGCATCGGGCGTCGACATCGCGCTGAACGTCGAGCCGGCGATCGCGATCAACGTGCGCCGCGCCGAGCGGTTTGTCGCGCTTGCGGCGGCAGGCGGCGTTGAGCCGGTCGTGGTGGTGACGAAGGCCGATCTCGATCCCGAGGCCTACCTGGCCGCGGCCCGCCTCGCCCGCGACCTGGGTCTTGCCGAGGGCTTCGCCGTCAGCGCCGCCACCGGCGAGGGGCTCGGGGCGCTGCGGCCGCTGCTCGCGCCGGGCCAGACCGCGGTGCTGCTGGGGCCGTCGGGCGCGGGCAAGTCGACGCTTGTCAA
>JAEZDB010000267.1 GCA_023429855.1 Actinomycetes bacterium | reverse complement strand
GTAGGCGAGCGTGGCGGTTGACGAGCCGGCCGGGGTCGTCAGCCGCAGGAGGTAGTTCCCGCGCAAGAGCTGAGCCGGCGCGGCGACCGTGACCGAGCCGTCCGACGTGACGGCGAACTTGGCGGCCTTGCGGCCGACCGTCACTGCGGTCGTGCCCTTGAACCCGCGGCCGCTCACCACGACCTTGCCACCGCGCACGGGCACCACGCTCGGCGTGAGCCGGGTGATGGCCGGTCCGGCCGGCGTGCCGGTGAGGTAGGTGAAGTCGTCGGCGGCGGTGTTGGCCGACGTGCCCGCAGGGGTCGTCACCGCGACGTCCCACTGCAGCGTTGGCGGCGGCGCGACGAACCAGTAGAGCGTCGGCACGACGGCGCTGATCTGCGTTGCCGACGCGACCTTGAACTGCGCGGGGTTGCCGCCGAAGGTGACCTCCGTGGCGTCGGCGAGGCCGGTTCCGGTGATCGTCACGACCTGGCCGCCAGCCGCGACGTTCGGTGCGAGTCCCGTGATCGTGGGCAGCGCCGGCGGGGCGGGATCAACCGGGAACTTTGCGAACCAGGGGCTCTGCGGTTTGCAGACCACCGAGGTCACGGTCGGCGCGAACTTCGTCGTCGGCGTCGGCTCGGGGTAGTAGGTCAGCGTCAGCGCGAACGGCGCAAGGCCCACGGCCACTCCACCGGCGTCGCGGGCGATCGTCCAGGGACCGACCGGGTCGAACGTGGCTTTCGGGGCACCGGGCGGCGCGTCGAACGCCGGCGACGACGCGATCTTCACCGGCTGCGTCCCGAGGTCGAGCGGAGCCTTGGGGCTCACGACCTGCGCGGGATTCGGCCCGGCGCCGTCCGCGAGCAGCGCGAGGTCGTCGAGCCGGGCGTTGAGCGAACCGCGCGTCCCTTCGACCTGCGGCCGCATGACGTCGGGGTCGAGCACGAACCGCGTCGTGAGCCGGTCGAACGTGAACGAGCCGGCTGCAGTGCCCGCGAGGGGCAGCTGGCCGCTGACCTGCACGTCGACTGTGCGGGCTCCCGGAGCGAGGCTGTTCGACGGCGTTTGCGAGACCGTGGTGCAGGTCGCGCGGACGGTCGTGTCGACGCTTTGGGTGGGCGATGGCAGCGGCAGGATGTCGGCGGAACTGGCCGCCGGAGCGGCGCCGCTCGCGATGAGCGCCGCGAAGATGGTGGCAGCCCGCGCGGTACGGCGGGTCGCAGGAATGGCGATCACGAAGGACCTCCGGAGGTATGGGACGTGGGACCGTGCTGGCGAACCCGGGGAGGGTCGTCAGCTCGGTCCGAGCCTCCCCTCGGGTCTCGCGCGTTGCAATGCCGTTGGCGCGTAGGCGCTCTGGCGACCCTGTGCTGGGCTGGTCCCAGAATCCGGTCCGATCTGCCGCGCAGACGTCCCGGATTCTGGGGGTCGAATCAGAGAACCCGGGCGGTCGATCAGAGGTTGCGGTCGAGCACGGCCTGCGTGACCACATCGTCGATCGAGCACACCGGCGCGCTCGACTTGACCCAGGGGTCACCGCCAAAGTGCTCGGTCACGATGCGCTCGGCCGTACGCGTGGCGATCGCCTGCGTGGTGAGCGTCGGGTTCGGTCCGCCGAGCCCGTTGGCCAGGCTCGAGTTGTCGGCGATGTAGAGGTTGTCGACCGCGCGCGCCTTGGCCCATTCGTCGCAGACCGAGTTCGCGGGGTCCTCGCCCATGCGCATCGTGGAATGCGCGTGCAGGACCAGCGGCGGCCAGTCCATCCGGTGCACCGACTTGGCGCCGGCCGCGCGCAGCATCTTCACCGCCTGAGCGGCGAGGTACTCGCGGTTGCGGAACGTGCGCCGGCTGCGCCGACGGTGCAGGACGTCGACCTGCGGGATCTTGCCGTTCGTATCGGGCGGCGCCGCGTGGCTGAGCCGCACGCGGTTGGCGGGCTCGACGTCGTCGTCGGTGATAACCAGGCAGTTGAGGATGCGGTTCACGTCGCCGAGGGCGCGGATCAGATCCGTTCCGACGAGACGGCCGATCGTGTCGGCGCCCTGCTTCGTCGCGGGGCTGCCGTTCTTCTTGCCGCCGTTGATCCCCGAATCGCTGTAGGTCGCCGAGAACGCCTGCAGCGCCGGAGGCAGCCCGCCGTTCTCGATGCCGCCGTAGCCCGGGAAGTCGGCCCGCGCGCTGGAGCTTGCCCCCTTCGAGGAGCCCGTGTACTCGTCGAAGACGCCGAAGATCCAGTCGAGGTGGTGATCGGTGAAGCCGCGCCCGACCCAGTCGTTGGGGTTCGGGAGTCCGCTGTTGAACCACAGTCGCGGCGATTCGACGGCGCCGCCGGCCAGGATCACGACTTTCGCCTCTTCGCGGTGCTTCGCGCCGCCCGGCAGCTCGAAGGTGACCCCCGTGGCGCGCGGGATTGCAGTGGAGCGGTCGACGTGGATGCGGTGCACGTAGGCATCGGTGATGAGCTCCGCGGGCCGCCCGCCAGGCGACCACGCATCGGCGGTCAGCATCATCGGCACGTACGAGTTGTCGGTCGACCGGCGAGCCTTGAGGTTGCGCGGCGCCTTACGCGGCATCGAACAGCCCTGGAAGCAGTGCCCGCAGAACGTGCAGCCCTGCGCGTCTGGATAGACCGGGTCCTTGACCTTGCCGGCCGTGCCCTGCGGCTGCAGGATGGCGTTCTCCTGCGGGCGATAGGACGCCTCGGTCGGCTCCTTCGTCGTGCAGACCGGCAGGCCGATGCCCTCGCATCCCTTGAAGAACAGCGATTCCTTCGTGCCCATCGCTGCGGTCTGCACGGGCAGGGTCGCCTCGACCCACTCGTAGTACGGACGCAGCTCCTCGAGCGTCAGCGGGAAGCGGTGGGCGGTGTCGTAGTTGTCGGCGTCTGCGCCGTCGTACCCGCGGAACACGCCGGCAGCGGCGCGCGGGTTGTTGCCGTAGTAGTGCAGCGTGGTGCCGCCGACTCCAGCGATCTGCCAGATGAAGCCGTCTTGGCGGATCGACCGCGGGTAAGCGGGGCGGCTGCGATCGCTCGGACCGACCCGCAGGTACCCCGTGATGGGGTTGTTGGCGTCGTTTTCCAGGCGGCTCCACTCCTCCTCGGGCTTGCTGAAACGCGCGCCACCCTCGAGCACGAGCACGTCGAGGCCCTGCGCTGCGAGCTCTTTGGCGGCGACCGGCCCGCCACCGCCGCATCCGATCACGATCACGTCGCGCATCAGCCCATCACCTCCGTGCGGTCGCCGAGGTAGCCGATGAATTCGGGCCACCCGTCGGAGACGCCTTCGTACTTCGACCAGCCCCACCCGAGCGGCTGGCCCTTGAGGGTCCGCGTCCGCGCGTTCCATTGGTGGGCTTCGCTGTAGGCGCCCAGTGCCGTGAGGGTGATGATCGCGTTGCCTGCGAACTCGATCGAGGCTTCCTTGAGCAGCGGAGACTCGTCGAGGTCCTGCAGCACCGTGCGCTTCTGCACGAAACTGAGGTTGGCGAACGGACTGGCGAACGGGCCGAAGGCGGCGAGCGGGTTGCGGTAGAGCGCGAGCGACTCGAGCAGCAGAGCGACGCCGAGCGCTCCCGGGGCGCCGAGTTCGGCCTCTGCGACGACGAGCGGGACGGCCGAGTCGACCGTCTCGCGCACGACGCGACCGGCCTGGGCGTCGACGCCGCCGGGGCGGTCTACCCAGACGCGCTGGTGACGCGAGAAGCGATCGCGGCCAGGGACCACGAACGCGGCGAGGCCGTCGAAGGTGTCGTCGAGGAACGCGGCGGCGGAGGCGGTGCTCGGCGCGGTGCCCGCAACGAGCAGCGCGCCGCTGCCTGCAGCGGCCGTGGTGAGGAACCGGCGCCGGGTGGTCGATGCGGGGCCGGGTCGCGGGGCAGTGGGAGGGACAGGTTCCATGGGGTGACGGTGCAGCAACCGCCGCCAGACCCCGAAACTGCCCGGGAATGCCCACCGGCTGGCCGCCGCTGACCTGGCGCACCGGCTCGCTGGTACGTGCGGCTCCGCCGCTGTCTATCAGCAATTCCCAGTCCCGGAATCGTCGGTTACCCGACGTCTCCACGTCGCACGTCCTGCGGCGGGGCGACCCGGTCGATCGTCCAACGCGCCGGAAAGCAGGCGGGAACCGAACCATTGTTCTGTAAGCTTGGCAGCATGCTGAATGGGGCAGGCGCTGGGGGCGGCGAGCGGACGGAGCGGTACGACGTGGACTACGTCGTCGTCGGCTCCGGGTTCGGTGGTTCGGTGAGCGCGCTGCGCCTCGCGGAGAAGGGCTACTCCGTGCTCGTGCTCGAGCAGGGGCGTCGCCGCTCCGACGCCGAGCTGCCCAAGAGCACGCTGGACTACAAGAACTACTACTGGAACCCGGCCATCGGCATGCGCGGGATCTTCAAGCTCACGCCGTTCAAGGACGCGTTCGTCATGACGGGCGCAGGCGTCGGGGGCGGCAGCGTCGTCTACGCGATGACGCTCTACACGCCGCCCGACCGCTTCTTCCAAGACCCTCAATGGGCGGGGATGGACGACTGGAAGGCGCGCCTGGCGCCGCACTTCGAGACCGCCCAGCGGATGCTTGGCGTGACCGACGTGCGCAAGGACGACCGCGCTGACCAATGGCTGCGGGAGTACGGCGACGAGATCGGCGTGGGCGAGACGTATCGCAAGACGCGCGTGGGCGCCTATCTCGACACGCCCGGCAAGACGGTCAGCGACCCGTACTTCGGCGGCGAGGGGCCGGAGCGCACCGGCTGCACGCAGTGCGGCCGCTGCATGGTCGGGTGCCCGATCGGCGCGAAGAACTCGACGCTGAAGAACTACCTGTGGTTCGCGGAGAAGCGCGGCGCGCGGATCCAGCCCGACCGCACGGTGGTCGACGTGCGTCCGATCGACGGCTCCGCCGGATCGACCGGCTGGTTGGTCGAGCATGAAGCGACGTCATGGCGGACCGGCAAGGACCGCCGCACCATCCGTGCGCGTGGCGTGATCCTGTCGGGTGGGGCGCTTGGCAGCAACACGCTGCTGCAGCGCGCGCGGCTCAACGGCAGCCTGCCGCGGATCTCGCCGGTGCTCGGCGAGAAAGTCCGCACGAACAGCGAGTCGATCCTCGCGGTCACGGTGCCAGACGGGCAGGCAGCGGGCCTGATGAACCGCGTGGCGATCACGTCGTCGATCTATCCCGACCCCGACACTCACATCGAGACCGTCGTCTACGGCAAGGCAGGCGACTCGATGCGGCCGTTGCTGACGCTGATGGTCGGTGACGGCACGCGCGTGACGCGACCGCTCAAGCTGCTTGCTCAGCTCGTGCGGCATCCGAGGCGGTTCGCGCAGCTGATGTTCTCCAAGGACTGGTCGAGCCGAACCGTGATCGTGCTCGTGATGCAGTCGCTCGACAACGCGCTCAACTTGCGCGCGAAGCGGCGCCGGAACGGCACCGTGAAGCTGCAGACCGAGCAGACCGGCAAGCGGAACCCGACCTACATCGCGGCCGGCAACGCCTTCGCCAGGTGGCTCGCCGACCGCACGGGCGGCGTCGCGGCCGGTGGCATCTTCGAGTCGCTCGCCAACATCCCCTCGACCGCGCACTTCCTCGGTGGCGCCCCGATCGGCGCGTCGCCCGACGAGGGCGTGCTCGACGCCTCGCTGGGCGTCTACGGCTACGAGAACCTCAAGGTCGTCGACGGTGCTGCGATGCCCGCGAACGTCGGCGTGAACCCGTCGCTCACCATCACGGCGCTGGCCGAGCATGCGATGTCGACGATTCCACCGGCCCCTGGTCGCGAGGCGTCCGCGGTGGAGCACATGGGCGTCGCTCCGATCGCCGGCCAGACGGCCCGTGCCGAGCCGCTGCCGCTGTTCGTGCAGACGCCCGAGGCGAACGCCGCCGAGGTCCAGGTCGAGGCGGCCGAGCAGGCCTGACGCCGACTGCTACGGCAGCGGGTTGCGCGCGCGGCGCGGGCTGCGTCGTCGGCAGGCCCGGCGAGGCACCAGATCGCGACGGCGCCTCAGCCTCCGGTCAGGTTTGCAGGAACGGTTCGCATACCTGACCGGCGTCAGCGTGCCACCGCCGCCACGTTCGGTCAGGTTTGCATCAACGTTCTGCATATATGACCGGGGTGGGCGCGCCAGGCTCCGCAAAGTCCGCGCAGGTCCTGCTGTGATTTGGTGCGATTCGATGCTGAAACGTCGCACCTCGACGTGAAGCCTTCGCGGGATGGATCTCGCGCTAGCCATCGACATCGCGGCGAAGGTGTCGGCACCGACCGACCGGATCGTCCGACCCAAGGCGCTCCTCTCGGCCGGCGTCTCCCGAGGGATGGTCGACCGCCTGATCGAGATTCACCACCTGCGTCGGGCGTTGCACGGGCTCTATCTCGTCGGAGACACCCATCTGTCGCAACGCCAGCTCCACAGGCTTGCGCTCATGCGCGCGGGGCGGCGGGGTGGTCTCAGCGCCCAGTCCGGTCTTGAGCTTCGGGACGTGCTCTGGCCGCGGATCGGTTTGGCCACGGCGCTGACGATGAACCGCCACGCCGCGGGCGAGTACCTGACGTTCTTGCCGATGGCCGCGTCAGACGAACCCGGCCGGATCAGGCTTCGCCGGCTCGACGAGCCCGAGACGATGGAGGAGGTCGGCGGGCTGCGCGTCGCGCGAGTCGGTCGCGCCTTGACCGACCTGGTCGCGTTTGGCGCTGGCTGGCTGCTTGAGATCGCCTGGAGTCAAGCGGAGTTCCGTGGCCTGCTCGACGGCGACGAGCTGCGCGCTGACGTCGGTAGCGCGCAACGTCTAGGGGCACCTGAAGTCTCGGCGCTCCTATCGACCCGCAACATCCTGACCAATCCCGACACCGATCTCCGAAGCCAGAAGGAGCTGCCGTGGCTGCACCTCATGATTGACGCTGGTATCCCAGCCCCGCTGGTCAACGCTCCCGTCGAGGCTGGCGGAACGACCTACTTCGCTGACTATCTCTGGATCGAGTACGGGATGGCTGCAGAGCTCGACTCACCTGACCATCTGACGGCTGTCGCCGCGGCGGCCGACCGCGCTCGGGACGACGAGTTCGACAGTGTTGGGATCCACACGCTTCGACTCATCGACAGCCTTGCGCTCGCAGATCCAGAGCCGCATCTCGATCGCGTCAAGGCGGCGTTGCGACGACGCGGTTGGCGAGGCTAGCGCGGACGCTACGCCGATCTGCGACCGCGGTGGCGCGTTGACTCCGGTCAGGTTTGCAGGAGCGGGTCGCATATCTGACCGGGCTGGCGGCGTTGGCGCGTTGACCCCTGTCAGGTTTGCAGGAGGGGTTTGCATATGTGACCGGGCCGCGAGGGGTGCAGGGAGCGGTCAGAGCTGTACTCCACGGCCCGGGCCCACCCCAGAAACGCCGCTGGCCGCGCGAGGCGGCCAGCGTGGTGCGTGTGTCCGAGGCACCGGCAGGCCGCCACCCGGCGAGGCCTGATCGGTGATCGAGGGGGAGGCTTAGCGGTAGGTGCGCGTCGTCCGCGTGCGAGGCGACGACTCGAGCAGGTGGCCCTCGGCGGGGTTGCCGTGGGTGATCGGCTCGTAGGTCGCACCGGTCGGCGCCCAGGCGGCGCCGCTCTGACCGACGGTCGGGCCCCATTCCTGAGGCACGCGGTCGAGCGCAGCACGGCTG
>JAEZDB010000062.1 GCA_023429855.1 Actinomycetes bacterium | reverse complement strand
CCCGCCTCTTCCTCGTCGGCGAGCTCGCCGAGCGCCGCGCCGCCGGCGCCTGCGTCGTCGTGACGGCCGAGCACGACCCGCCGGTCGAACTCCCGGTCGACGAGCGCTGGATCGTGACCGGCGGCCGCGTCGCACCGGCCTAGGGTGCCGGCGAGGGCGTTTGCGCCCGAACAACCGAACGACCGGTCATTCACGCGCAAACGCCGCCTGCGCCTGGCGTGTTCCGAGGAAACGTGCGGAGCTTGCGGGGATCCGATGAGTTTTGTGGCGAAGCGCAACTCCGTCGGCACACTTTCCCTGACAAACTGAGTTCCGTCCGGGGCAGCGGTTAGCGTTCCTCGGTCCTCCGCTCGATGGTCGACGTCGGGTGATCCGATGATGCCCCGACGCCCCTGATGGACCAGACCTTCGACGCGCCGCCGCGCCCCCGCCCCCAGGGCCCCGCGCCGGGCGGTCCGCAGCCGCACTCGTTCGACGCTGAGCGGGCGGTGCTCGGTGCGCTCCTGCTCTCCGAGCGGGCGATGTACACGCTGATCATCGAAGAGGGCCTGCGGCCCGACGACTTCTACAGCCAGCGCCACCGGCACGTGTTCCGCGCGATGCGGGCCTTGTACGACAAGGGCGAGCCGTTCGACCGCCTGACGGTCAAGGACTGGCTCGAGCAGAACGGGGCGCTCGAGGACGCCGGCGGCGACGCGACCCTCGACGAGCTCGGGGGTCCGATCACGGCGGCCGGCAACGTGCGGCAGTACGCGCGGATCGTCCGCGACCACTCGCTGATGCGCGGCCTGCTGCGCGCCACGACCGACATCCAGGTCGCCGTCGGTGAGCGCCGCTCCACCCCGCGCGAGCTCGTGGAGTACGCCGAGCGCGCGATCCTGCAGGTCGCCCACGACGAGACCCAGAAAGACTTCCGCTCGCTCGACGAGGTCCTCCAGGACGAGACCGAAAAGCTCCACAAGCTCAGCCTCGAGGGCGAGGAGATGACCGGCATCCCGACCGGCTTCAACGACCTCGACAAGGTGACCGGCGGCTTCCAGCGCGGCAACCTCGTGATCATCGCGGCCCGCCCGGCGATGGGTAAGTCGGCGTTCGTCACCAACATCGCCGAGCACGCGGCGCTCAACGGCTTCGGCGTCGCCCTGTTCTCGATGGAGATGGGCGAAGGCGAGCTGGCGCAGCGGTTCCTGGCGTCGCAGGCCAAGGTCCGCGGCGACGACCTGCGCCGCGGCCGCATCGACGCCCGCAAGTGGCCGAAGATCCTCGAAGCGTCGAACCGGCTCGCGCAGTCGCCGCTGTTCATCGACGACACGTCCGACATCTCGATCCTCGAGGTCCGGGCCAAGGCCCGCCGGCTGCACCAGCGCCACAAGCTCGACATGGTGATCGTCGACTACCTGCAGCTGATGCGGGCCGACGCCGGCGCCGACAACCGCGTGCAGGCCGTCGGCGAGATGTCGCGCGGGCTCAAGATCCTGGCGCGCGAGCTCGACCTGCCGGTGATCGCGCTCTCGCAGCTAAGCCGTCAGCTCGAGAACCGCGGCGCGTCGATCGAATCGAAGAAGCCGCAGCTCTCGGATCTGCGTGAATCGGGGCAGATCGAGCAGGACGCCGACATCGTGATGTTCCTCTTCCGCGAGGAGTACTACGACCCCGAGACGGAGAACAAGGGCATGGCCGAGGTCATCATCGCCAAGCACCGAAACGGCGGCCTCGACACCATCAAGCTCACGTTCATCGGCGAGTACCTCAAGTTCGCCAACTACGTCTCGCCGGAGCGCTACGGCTGATGGCGTCCGGCGACCTCAACAGAAAGCTCGGCTGGCGCTGCCCCTACGGCACGCCCGCCGCAGGCGATCCCATCCTGGAGGGCCGCTAGCCATGGCCGAGCAGGATCTCAACAGAAAGCTCGGCTGGCGCTGCCCCTACGGCAAGTGCGACGGGAACGGCTTCGTCTACGACGAAGACACGAACACCGCCACGGATTGCCCCTGCCGGCCGCAGATGATCGCCTACACGCGGGCGACGTCGCTGCGGGCGCGGATCCCCGACCGGTTCCGGAACGTCTCGTTCGACGCGCCGCCGATCACCGACATGCCGCCCGCGGTGGTGCGCAAGGTCCGCCGGTTCGTCACGAACCTCGACGCGAACCTCGACGCCGGCCACGGTCTGTGGCTCGAGGGCCCGTCGGGCACCGGGAAGACCAGCCTGGCGACGCTCGTGAGCCTCGCCGCCCGCGATGCTGGCCGCTCGTTCGCGATCTACTCGGTCCCGCGGATCCTCAACGAGCTGCGGCGCACGTTCGACGACGATTCGACCGTCGGCAACCTCGAGCTGATCGACCGCCTCACCGCCGTCGAGCTGCTGCAGCTCGACGACCTCGGCGCCGAACGCACGAACCCGTGGGTCCTGGAGCAGCTCTACGCGCTGATCGATGCGCGCTACGAGGCCCAGCGCTCGGTGATCATCACGACGAACCTGGGCCGCGACGAGCTCGTCGAGCAGGTCGGGGCGCGGGTTGTCTCGCGCCTGTCGGAGATGTGCGACCCGATCCCGCTCTACGGCGAAGACCGCCGGCGCGCCCCGGGCGAGTGGGCGACGACCGACGCCGCCGGGCTGCGTCCGCCCAGTGGCCCTGCGCCATCGGCACACCGCGGCGTCGGCAGCCCGGCGGTTCCGTCCGCGCCTACGACCCCGTCCGCGCCAGCCGACGACGCCTGGCACTCGCCCGCCTCGGCGGCGAACTTGCACCGCCCAGAGTGGCCGACGCCCAGCGAGCCGGCGCCGTATTCGGTGCCACGACGAGGCGAACAGCCCCGCTCTGACAACGATTTCGACGACCCGACCGACGCGTGGCTGCAAGGGAGCACCCGCCGCGGACCCTCGGACGCCTAGAATCCGGCAAGAAATGCCAGGCATCGTGATTGTTGGCGCCCAGTGGGGCGACGAGGGTAAGGGCAAGCTCGTCGACCTGATGGCCGAGAAGGCCGACGGCGTGATCCGCTACCAAGGCGGCAACAACGCCGGGCACACGATCGTCCACGGCGAGACGGTCTACAAGTTCCACCTGATTCCCAGCGGCATCCTCTACTCGGGGAAGCCCTGCATGATCGGCAACGGCGTCGTGATCGACCCGGTCGTCCTGACCGGCGAGCTCGACGGCCTCAAGAGTCGCGGCATCGAGCTCGACGGCCTGCGGATCAGCGCCAACGCGCACCTGATCATGCCGTACCACCTGATGCTCGACACGGCCGGCGAGGCCCGCCTCGGCAAGCTGCAGATCGGCACCACGCGCCGCGGCATCGGTCCGGCCTACATGGACAAGGCTGCGCGCCTCGGCATCCGCGTGCAGGACCTGCTCGACGAGAAGATCCTCAAGAAGAAGATCGCCGCCGCGCTGGCGCCGAAGAAGGCGCAGCTGCGCGATTGGGAGAAGGACCCAGCCCTGGACCTGCACGCCATGACCGAGGAGTACCTCGCCTACGGCAACCGGATCGAGCAGTACATCACCGATACGGCGAAGCTGGTCCACGACAACCTCAAGGCCGGCAAGACGATCATCTTCGAGGGCGCCCAGGGCGCGATGCTCGACCTCGACCACGGCACCTACCCGTTCGTCACGTCGAGCAACCCGATCGCCGGGGCCGCGTGCGTCGGCGCAGGCGTTGGCCCGACGGCGATCGACGAGGTCTGGGGCGTGGCCAAGGCCTACGCCACCCGCGTCGGCGCCGGGCCGTTCCCAACCGAGCTCGAGAACGAGCTCGGCGAGCAGCTCCGCAAGGCCGGCGGCGAGTTCGGCACCACGACCGGCCGGCCGCGCCGGACGGGCTGGATCGACCTCGTGGCCCTCAAGTACGCGTCGCGCCTCAACGGCTTCACGCACCTGTGCATCACCAAGCTCGACGTGCTGTCGGGCCAGGGCGACCTGAAGCTGTGCACGAGCTACAAGACCAACACCGGCGCGGAGCTCGACGACTTCCCGTACCACCAGTCGGTGGTGCACCACCTCGAGCCCGTCTACACGACGAAGCCAGGCTGGGACGAGGACCTCACGAAGGTCCGCACGAAGGACGACCTCCCGCAGGCGGCACTCGACTACTTGGCGTTCATCGCCGAGTTCATCGAAGTGCCGGTCGCGCTCGTCGGCGTCGGGCCGGCGCGCGACCAGATCATCGAGCTTTAGGTTCGTTCGAGCGCGCAGGCCAGCGCCTGCACGGCACGATCGCTCGGGCGTTAGCGGCCGGGCCCGATGCCGGGCCCGCTGAGACTACGAGGCAATGGTCAGCCCCTCATTCTGTTGAGGTGGATGAGACGGTCCACGTCGACTACGTCGCGAGTGTCCAGTTCGCGCATGAGGTCGTCCGTGAGGAGGTCCCGGATGCTGGCGCTCAGGCCTCGTTCCCCGTTCCCCCGGGGTGTGAAGGCGATGCGCCGTCCTTCGGCTTCGAGCTGGTCGCAGAGGCTCGCGGCCTCTTCGATCTCTCGGGCCAGCCAGGCTGCGTCAAAGGTCGCTTCAAGCTCGTCCTGCGAGAAGCGCCTGCCAGTAAGGCCGCCGTCGAGCACGGTCAAGTCGTGCTCAGCGTGTGTGGAGGTGGTGCGTCCGGTCATTGTTTCCCCCGGGTCATCCGTGACCCGGTCACCTGCTCAGCGTCCTGCCGAGCGGTGTGCTCCGAGATTCGGTGCGACAACGGACCAACTTGAAGGCCCTGGCCGTTCGGCTGCCTGAACCCCCGACGGTCGTCCAGCTGACGGCGTTATTGCCAGACGTTCGCTGAGTGGCAACCGGACCGGTCGCTAGGCCGCGGCCGGTCAGTCCCTTCCTCAGCGGCCGGAACTGGACATTCGTCGTATTTTTCGCGCGTGCGCTCTCGCACACGAGAGATAGCGTCGAAAGGAGAAACGTTCCCCCCGGTCGTCCCCGGCACCATTCCGTCCACTGAGAGATCAACGTCATGGCCTCCACGTCAACGCGTCGCGACAGCGACACCACGCTCCGCCTCTGGAACGAGTACAAGCGCACCGGTAACCCGGCGACGCGCGATCGACTCGTCCTGACCTTCGCCCCGCTGGTGAAGTACATCGTCTACCGCAAGGTCCGCGAGATGCCGGCCCGCTGCGACGTCGACGACTTCATCTCCGTCGGCCTTGAAGCCCTCATGCGCTCGATCGACCGCTTCGACCCCACCAAGGGCGCGACGCTCGAGCAGTACGCATGGACCCGCATTCACGGCGCCGTCCTCGACGAGCTCCGCCGCAACGACTGGGCGCCGCGCTCCGTCCGCCGCTGGGAGCGCGACATCGAGAAGGCCGGTGAGGAGTTCACCGCGCTCCACGGCCGCCACCCTTCCGAGGACGAGCTCTGCGAAGCCCTCCACTGCACCAAGGCCGAGCTGCGCCAGCGCGCCCAGGAGATCTCCCGCTCCGACGTGACGAGCCTCAACACGCTCGTCGTCGGCGAAGAGGAGACCTCGATCGAGCGCATCGACACCCTCCCCTGCGGCGATCAGCGCCTCGACCCCGAGCACCAGGCCAACGTGACCGCTGGCAAGGAGCGCTTCCGCCAGGCCTTCGCCGAGCTCTCCCAGCGCGAGCGCGAGGTCGTCGTGCTGCTCTACGTCAAGGGCATGACCCTCGCGGAGATCGGCTCGATCCTCGGCGTCTCCGAGAGCCGCGTCTGCCAGATCCACACGCAGCTCAAGAAGCGCCTGCGTCAGTCGCTCAACGACGACGCCGCCATGATGCAGCTGGTCGCGTAGCGACCCCGACACTCTCCACAGTCGTCATCGGACGACCGACGACTGCCAGCGCGGCGGGGCCTCTCAGCCGCCGCGCTCCGGACAGCCAGCGCCCGCTCCTCGGCGGGCGCTGTGCGTTGTAGGACGCGATCGTGCTGGCGTCCGCGTCGGCGCGGCGCGCGGCCTGCCTTCGCCGGGTCGGAGCCGGCCCCTTGACGGCCAGCTCCCCATGACTGAGTATCTGCGACACGTGTCGTATTCCGACACTGTGTCCTCACCGTCCCACTGGAAGGTCAGCGTGCGCCTGCATCGCCGTCTCCTGTCTATCGCCGCGCTGGCGCTCGCCAGCGCCGCACCAACCGTAGCCTCGGCCGCCGTGGTCGACCGCACGCCCGGCATCATCTCCATGTCGGACGCCTCCGGGCCCGCCGCCGGCGGCAACACCGTCCGGATCGGCACCCGGAGCCTGCGCCCGGGCACCGTGACGTTCGGCGGAGCTCGAGCGTCGGCGCCGACCGAGCTCGTCATCGGCGACGACTTCGAGAACAGCATCGCCTACTACTACTTCGAGGTCCGCGTTCCGGCTGGCGTCGCTGGGAGCACGGTCGAGGTGGAAGTCGACGGCATCGGGGGCGTCAGCGGCACCAGCAACGACTACACCTACGAGGCTCCCAAGGAGCCGCTGGCCTGGCAGTGCGGTTCGACGTTCACGCTCAGCGGCAGCGGCGTGCCGGACTCGCTCGCCATCGGCGGCCGCCCCACCGCCTACACAGCGAACGCGTCGGCTGGCATCGACATCACCGCCCCGAGCCCGGCCTACGCCGCTGGCCCCGACTACGTGGTCCACGCCTACTTCGGCAGCACGGGCCGCACGCTTGGCGCCTACCGCGACGGCTGCTTCTCGCCAAGCGCTTCGACCTCCGACCGGTCAGAAGGACTGCGCCAGATCTCCGGGGCGAACTTCGGACCGGCCGCCGGTGGCGGGGCGTTCGCCGTGGCGTTCGACGGCCCCAGGGTGTCGTCGTCGGCCAAGCTGTACTTCGGTGAGACACCGGTCGACGACACGGTGATCTCGCCCAACGGCGTCGCCTGCATCCCCGAAGACCCGTGCCCGCCCCGCGCCGACGGGTGGATCGCGTCCGGCACGATTCCCGCCCACGCGCCTGGCTGGGTCGACGTGTCGCTCCGCGACGGTTCCACGATCCTGTGGGGCAAAACGGCGTCCAGCAACGACTACCGCTACGAGGCGCCGAGCGCGATCCACTCGATCACCCCGTCCCGCGGGCCACTGGCCGGCGGCGGCACCGCGACGATCCTCGTCGACGGCACCTGGGCCCGCTCCCCGCAGGTCTTCTTCGGTGACCGGCAAGCGACCGTGACCGACTGGACCAGGGCCGCCGGCCTCACCGACGGCACCTTCGACTTGGAGCGGATTACCGTCACGGTCCCCGCGGGCGCGGCCGCGGGCTCCGTCGACGTCGTCGTGCGCGGCACCGCCCTTGGCACGGGGAACCCGGTCGAGGCACGCGGCAAGACGCCGCCGACCGACGACTTCACCTACGAGGCGCCGCCCGTGCCGGTCAACACGCCGACCGTCGCCAGCCTGAGCGGCGGCCCGGTCTTCGCCGGCTTCGGCGGCTTCATCACGATTCGTGGCACCAACCTCGGCGGTCTCAGGTCGGTCAAGGTCGGCAGCCGCGGCGCCGTCGTGCTCGGCTCGACCGCGACGCAGGTCTTTGCCTACGCGCCGGCGCAGAGCAAAGGCAGCTACGCGGTCAGCGTGACCACCCGCGTTGGCACCGCCACGGCGCCGACGAAGCTCGTCTACCGCTCGCTCTTCTAGCGCGTCCGGGCACGTCGAACCCCGGTCACGTTTGCAGACCGCTCCTGCAAACCTGGCCGGGGCGCGGGCGAGGTGCCGCACCCTCATCCGTCCGCGAGTCAGAGCGGCAACGCGCCAGAGGCGCGCGCGATCGCGCCGCGGCAACCCTTCTGTCGACGGCCCGCCGCCCAGGTGGTGACAATGGGGAGGTGGAGCCGACCACCACAGGCGATCAGGTTCTTGCGAATCGCTACCGACTCGACGCCAAAGTCGGCGCTGGCGGCATGTCGACCGTCTACCGCGCGTTCGACACCACGCTCGAGCGCACGGTCGCCATCAAGTCGATGCTGCGGCAGGTCGCCGAGGACTCCGACCAGCTTGAGCGGTTCCGTCGCGAGGCCCGCGCCGTCGCTCGCCTGAACCACCCGCACATCGTGCAGGTGATCGACGTCGGCGAGCACGACCACGCGCCCTTCATCGTCTTCGAGTACGTCGCCGGCGAGACCCTCAAAGCCCGAATCCGCCGCCTCGGCCGCCTGCCCGTCACCGAGGCGCTCGCCTACGCGATCGAGATCGCCCGGGCGCTGCAGGCCGCGCACGACAAGGGCATCGTCCACCGCGACGTCAAGCCGCAAAACGTCTTGATCGACGAGGAGGGCCGCGCGAAGGTCACCGACTTCGGCATCGCTCGCACGCTCGAGGAAGACGGCCTCACCGCCGACGGGCGCGTCCTCGGCACCACCGACTACGTCAGCCCAGAGCAGGCGCTCGGCAAGCGCGTGGGCCCCCAAAGCGACCTGTACTCGCTCGGCATCGTCCTGTTCGAGATGCTCACGGGCGACGTCCCCTTTAAGGGCGAGAACCAGGTCGCCGTGGCGATGCGGCACGTGCGCGACGAGCTGCCCGACGTCCAGCTCCTGCGACCCGGCACGTCGGTCGCGCTCGCGCAGCTGCTCGACCGGCTCACCGCGAAGGAGCCGGGCAAGCGCCCGCCCGACACGGCCGCCGCGATCGCCGACCTCGAAGACGTCCTCGCGATCGAGTCGTCGCGCAGCGGCGTCGCGCCCGGCCAGGCGACCGAGATCCTGCGCTCGCTGCCCGCAGCGACGCGCAACCGCGTGCCGCTGCGGACCCGCTTTGGCCGTCCGCGCAAGGGCGTCGTCGCCCTGCTCGCGCTGGTGTCGGTGATCGCGCTGATCGGGCTCGCGTTCGCGCTGGGCCAGACCGCCGAGAAGGGCACCGGCGAGCGCCGCGGCGTCACGCCGCAGGTCAAGAACGAGCGCGAGGTATCGGTCGGGCAGACCGCCGCGAGCGCTTACGACCCATTCGGCAACGGCGACCTGCGCGACGAGCACGACGAGACGGCCGCCAACGTGGTCGACGGCAACCCCCAGACGGTCTGGACGACCGAGAACTACAACGCCGGCACGCTCGCGCCGAAGCCCGGCGTGGGCATCTACATCGACGCCAAGCCAAGCGTGAAGGCGACGAAGATCGAGATCCAGTCGGAGACGCCAGGCTGGAGCGGCCAGATCTTCGCGGCACCGGGCGGCGCGGTCCCGACGACGGTCCCCGGCAACGGCTGGGTGAAGGCCGCCGACATCACGGGCGCAGCCAAGACGGTCAAGGTCCCGCTCGACGGCACCGCGAACAAGCCCTACCGCTACTACCTCGTGTGGATCACCGCGCTGCCTGAGGGCGAGAAGTCGGTTGGCATCCGCGAGATCGTCCTCAGTAAGACGGTCACGGGCAGCGCCGACTAGAGCGGGCGGCGCCGCGCCCGCCAACAAGAACCGGGCCGTGATCTACGTCTGCTGCGTGAAGAGCAGCAGCAGCGAGCAGAGCAGCAGGACGATCGCCGGGACGACCTCCCTGCCCTTGTCGCCCGCCATCGCATGGACGACGACCGCGCCGACCATCACCCAGAGTCCAAGCAGCGCGGCGATCTGCTGGCCGGCTCCGCTGCCGAGGATCCCCGCCACGGCCGCGCCGGCGATGACGATCTCGATCACGCCGACGATCGGCCGCGACCACGCAGGGACGACCCAGCGGTCGAAGTTGTCGCGCATCTGCTGCACGCCGGCGAGCTTCGCGGCGCCGGCAGCGCCGAACGCGAGCGCGAGAATCGCGAGGAGCACGGTGTCCATGCGGCCTCCTAGGCCTGCTGCTGCTCGATCGGCAGGCGCCGCGGGCGGCTGAGCGCCGCAGCGAGCAGCTCATCGAGGAGCTCGCCGTAGGGGATCCCCGTCGCCGCCCACAGCTGCGCGTAGACCGACGTCGCCGTGAACCCGGGCAGCGTATTGATCTCGTTGAGGATGACCTTGGGGCCACCGGGCGCCTCGAGGTCGACGAAGCAGTCGACGCGAGCCAGACCGTGGCAGTCGGCGTGGGCGAACGCCTGGAGGCAAAGCGCCTGCACCTCAGCGGCCACCGGCTCCGGCAGCGGCGCTGGGCAGAGCAGCTGCATGCCGCCCTCGGTGTACTTGGCCTCGTGGTCGTACCAGCCGCCGCCAGTCACGACGATCTGGCCGGGCTGGCTCACGCGGGTCTCGCCGGGCGGGCCGCCGAGGATCGCGCACTCGACCTCGACGCCGCTGGCCGCAGCCTCGATGATCACGCGCTGGTCGTACTGGAGGCAGCGGTCGATCGCGGGACCCAGCTCGTCGGGCTCCGAGACGGGCTCCATGCCGAGCGACGAGCCGCCGGCGGCGGCTTTGACCCACCAGGGGCGCGCCAGCGGCGCAGCCTCGGCCAGGACGGCCTCGGGCTCGCGCTCCCAGCGCTCGGCGCTGACGCTCACGTAGTCGACCTGCGGGATCCCGGCAGCCTTGGCCGAGTCCTTCGCAGCGAGCTTGTCGAGGCTCAGCGCACTGCTCAGCACGCCGGCGCCCACGTAGGGCACGTCGAGCAGCTCGAGCATCCCCTGAACGGAGCCGTCCTCGCCACCAGGGCCGTGGAGCACCGGAAAGACGCAGTCGGCGCCGAGCAGGCCACCGCCGGGCGTCAGAGAGACGGGCTCGCCAAGGTGCAGCCAGCGTCCGTCACGGGCGAGGTCGACGAGCACGACCTCGTGACCGCGCTCAGCAAGCCCTTCGGCCACCGCCATCGCCCCCCGCAGGGAGACGTCGTGCTCGAGCGAGCGCCCGCCGCCAAGAACTGCGACACGCATCAGGGGGTGGTCCCTCCGGACTCTGGGGTGGTCTCTTCGGGAGCATCGTAGGCACCGATCACGATCGTGACCACCGAATCTCGGTCACGTTCCTGTCCGGCGGCCGGGTCGGAGCTGATGACGCGCTCGTCTTGGGTCCGGTCGGTGGTGGGTTCGGTCGTGACCCGCACGGTGAAGCCGGCGGCCTGCAGCGTGTTGGTGGCCGACGACTCCGAGCGGCCGACGACGTTGGGCACCGTGGCCGTCGAGGGCTCGGCAGCGACGGTCAGCGTGACCGAGGACCCAGACCGCACCGACGTGCCCGCCCGCGGGTCGCTCGCGAGGACCGTGCCGGGTTCCTTGTCTTCGGACTCCTGCTCGACCACCTTCGTCGTGAGACCGAGTTCGCCGAGGGTGGCGCGGGCGGCGTCGAGCGGCTGGCCGACCACGTCGGGCAGATCCACCTCGCGGCGGCCCGACGAGACCACGATCGTCACGACGGTGTCGAGCGATGCGACCGAGCCGCCGGACGGCGACGTCTCGATGACGCTGCCGCTCTTGACGTCTTCGCTGGCTTGTTCGCGCGTCTTCGTCCGGAAGCCGGCGCTCTCGACCCGGTCGCGCGCAACTTCGAGCGTTTGCCCGTCGACCTGCGGCACGGTGCCGTCACCTGGGCCGTCGGAGACGCTGAGCCGCACGACCGAGCCCTTCGCGACCCGGGTGCCACCGGTCGGGCTTTGCCCAACGACCGTGTCGGCCGGCCGGTTCGACTCGCGCCGCACCACCTCGACCTCGAAGCCGTCGGCCTCGAGCCGGTCCTGGGCGGTATCGACCTTGGCATCGATCACGTTGGGCACCTGCACGCGCGGCTTGCTCGTGACGAGCAGCAGCCCGACGATCAGCGCGAGCGCCGCGAGCGCCATCAGCGCGATGGCCCACGGCTTCTTCCACCACGGCCGCTCGTCGACGACGATCGCGTCCATCGCGCCCGTGCGCCGGTCGCCGTGACGGCGGTCGCTCCCGACGGAGGTGACGCCCTGCTCGCCCGTCACCGGGCTGTAGACCGGCGCGATGCCGCGGCTCGCGTCAGACAGCGCCGCGAGGAAGGCATCGGCGTCGGCGAAGCGGTCGCTCGGGCGCTTGGCCAGCGCGCGCATCACGACCGCGTCGAGCGCGGGCGTGATCTCCGGGACGATCGAGCGCGGCGAACGCGGCTCGTTGTTCACATGCGCCAGCGCGATCGACACCGCCGAGTCGCCCTCGAACGGCGTGCGGCCCGTGAGCATCTCGTAGAGCACCACGCCGACCGAGTAGAGGTCGGTGCGGGGCGTGATGACCTCACCCTGCGCCTGTTCGGGCGCGAGGTAGTGCGCGGTGCCGAGCACCGAGCCGGTCGCGGTCATGTCGGACGCGCCGCGGCGCGCGATGCCGAAGTCGGTGACCTTCGGGTTGCCGGCGTCGTCGAGGATGACGTTGTGCGGCTTGAGGTCGCGGTGGATGATCCCGTCGCGGTGGGCGGCGCGGACGGCCTTAAGGATCGACTCCGTGAGCGCGACAGCCTCGGCGGGCGCGAAGCGCCCCTCGCGGTTGAGCCGCTCCTTCAGCGACGGCCCCTCGAGCAGCTCCATGGCGATGTACCAGGTGCCGTCCCACGAACCGGTGTCGTAGACGGCGACGATGCCGGGGTGCTGCAGCTGGGCTGCGGCCTTGGCCTCGCGCCGGAACCGCTCGACGAACTCCTGATCCTCGGCGTACTGCGCGTGCAGCACCTTCACCGCGACCTTGCGGCCGAGCTGGATGTCTTCGGCGCGGAAGACCGAGGCCATCCCGCCGATGCCGATCTGCGCTTCGACTTGGTAGCGGCCGGCGATCACCGAGCCAGGGCCGATGCGGCTCATCGCAGTGCTGCTTCCATCATCGCCTTGGCGATCGGCGCGGCGTCGACGCCACCGGTACCGCCGACCATCGACTCGATCGTGACCGCGACGGCAACCCGCGGGTTGTTGGCCGGCGCGAAACCGATGAACCACGGCTGGGTGATGTTCTGGCTGATCACGCGCTCGGCGGTGCCCGTCTTGCCGGCCACCCGGAGGCCAGCCAATGCTGCTGCGGTTCCGCTTCCCTCTTCCACGACTTTCTCCATCATGGCGGTCAGCTCCGCGGCATCGCGTTCCGACATGACCCGGCCCGCCGTGTCGCCGTCGCCGAGCTTGGAGAGCGTGCGCCCGTCGGGGTCGACGACGCGCTCGACGGTCGCCAGCTTGGGCAGCTCTCCGCCCTTCGCCACGGCGGCCGCCACGAGCCCCATTTGCAGCGGCGTCACGAGGAGACGCTCCTGGCCGATCGCGACGCGGCCGATGTCGACGTCTTCGTCGACGCTCAGGAGCTTGCCCGAGTCGCGGCCGCGCAGGCCAGAGATGCGGATCTGCTCTTCGGGATAGTCGATCTCCGGCACTTTGCCGAATCCGTAGGCGTCCATCGCGTCGGCAATGGGCGCCGGTCCGATGTCTTCGGCGACGCGGGCGAACGCGGTGTTCACGGAGTTCGTCAGCGCCTGCGTGAACGTCATCTTCCCGTAGGACTGGCGGTTGAAGTTGAAGAGCTCCTTCGTCTCCACCAGCAGCGGCGAGGAGCCGTCGACGATCGTGAGGGGGTTGTACTTGCCGGTTTCGAGCGCTGCGGTCGTCGTGACGACCTTGAACGTCGAACCCGGGGCGTACGCGCCGCCTGTGACGCGGTTGAACGCCGGGCTCCCGCCCGCCGAGTCGTTCTGGATCCGCCGCGCCGACTTGGTGTTGCGCATCTGGTTCGGGTCGAAGTTCGGCGTCGAGATCATCGCGAGCACCCCGCCGGTGTTCACGTCGATCGCGACCGCGGCGCCCTTGCGACCCGCGAGCTTGTCGAGCCCCGCCTGCTGCACCTTCGGGTCGAGCGTCGCGACGACGTCGTTGCCGCGTTCGCTGTTGCCGCGTAGCGCGCTGAGCAGCGTCGCGGCGCTGCGCACCTTGCCCGTGAGGTCGTCCTGGTGCTCCTTCTCCATCCCCGAGAGGCCGGAATTGGTGTAGGCCCAGCCGATCAGCTGCGACGCCTGCTGCGCGGCCTGCGTGTAGCGCCGCTCGTAGGTGCCGTCGGACTGCTTGACCGAGCGCGCCAGCAGCGTGCCGTCGGACGCGGTGATCGTGCCGCGCGGCACGCGGGCCGTCTGCAGCTGCGGCCGCGCATTCCGGGCGTTGGCGTTGAGGTCGTCGGCCTCGATCACCGTCCAGCGCACCGTCGAGGCGAGCAGCAGGACGACGAGCCCGAGGACCAGCACGAAGAGACGGCGGATGGCCTGGTTCACCGCCAGGCCCCCTGTTTGGCGCGGGCGAGGTCCTCACGGGTGTCGCGGCGCGCGCGGTCGCTGACGAGCAGCAGCAGCGCGAGCAGGATGAAGTTCGCGACGATCGACGAGCCGCCGGAGCTCACGAACGGCAGCGTCACACCGGTGAGCGGGATCAGCTTCGTCACGCCGCCGACGATCACGAAGATCTGCAGCGCGAACACGGTCGACAGGCCGACGGCGAGCAGCTTGGAGAACGAGTCGTGGGCCACGAGCGCGACCTTGAAGCCGCGCCACACGATCAGCAGGTAGACCATCAGGAGCCCGGCGGCGCCGATCAGCCCGACCTCGCTCACGATGAGGGCGTAGATGAAGTCGTTCTTCGCGGCCGGAAGCGGCGAGGTGGAGCCGTTCTCGAAGTACTTCATGAGCGAGCCGCCGAGGCCCTCGCCGAGCATGCCGCCGTCGGCCTGCGCGAACAGGCCCTGCGCGAGCTGGAAGCTGCCGCCCGGCGCGTCGTAGAGGTCGGGGTTGAACGGGTCCTGCCAGGCCGCGACGCGGTTCTGGATCGTCGGCCGCAGCTCGTAGAGCAGGCGCGCCCCGAACGCGAAGAGCGTGAGCCCCACCACGGGGTAGAGCAACCGCCCGGTCGCGACGTAGAGCATCGCGAGCCCGACCCCGAAGAACATGATCGCCGAGCCGATGTCCTGGATGAAGAACAGCATCACCATCGTCACGCCCCACACGGCGAGCAGCGGCAGCAGGTACTTGAGCGGCGGCAGGATGCCGAACGGCCCCTTCGCCTCTTGCACGAGCAGCTGGCGGTTGTCGGCCAGGTAGCTGGCGAGGTAGAGGACGAGGCAGAGCTTGGCCAGCTCGGTCGGCTGGAACGAGATCGGACCGAGGGCGACCGACAGGTAGGCCTCGTTCTCGGGGTTGCTGATCAGCGGCAGCCGCGGCGCGATCAGCAGCAGTACGCCGGCGAGCGCGATCACGTTCCGGTAGTCCCGCAAGACCCGGTAGTCCTTGCGCAGCACGAAGATCGTGGCCGCAAACGCCCCGATCCCGATCAAGAACCACGTGCCCTGCTGCTGCGCCAGCGACTCGTCGATCCGGTACAGCTCGACGAGCCCGAAACAGGCCAGCACGGCGATCAGCGGCAGCAGGTACGGGTCGGCGTCGGGCAACGCGGTCGTCGCGAGGATGTGCGCGACGACGCAAAGGCCGAGGAAGACGGCGCCGTAGAGCAGCGAAAGGTCGCTGAGCTGCCCACCCTCGTTGGCGAAGACCGAGGCGAACCCGATGGCGACCAGGAGCGACGCCGGAATCAGGAGGGCGAAGTCGCGGAGGCGGCGGGCGATCACTGCAGCTCGTCGCGCTCGACGGCCTTGATCAGGTCCTGCGCGTCGTCGCCGGAGCGGATCTGATGGTTGAAGAGCTTCTCTTGGCGGGCCGCATCGAGCGACGAGACCGGCACACCGGACTGGTAGATCGGCTTGTAGAGCTTGATGCCGAACGGCAGGTCGTACGGGGCGCCTTGGTAGATCGCCACGTAGCCGTTCGACGAGCCGATGAAGTAGACGACGCGCGTCGCGACCCAGCTCGACAGGGCGATGATCCCGATCGTGAACGTGGCGGCGACGGTCGCGGCGACGACCCGCGCCCGGCGCGTCGAACGCGGCTTGCGGCCTTCGCGCGGGGCGCGCGGCTCGACCTGGTTCGCCCGACCCGCGGTGGCAGCAGCGGCAGCAGCGCGGACCTCAGCCGAGTCGATCGGCTCGCCCACGGCGGTGTCTTCGCCGTCGGCGACCACCGCCGGCCCGATGGTCGTCGCTTGATCGTCGGGCTCGATGAGATCGTCGTCGGTATCGCCGACGCGGAAGAGCACGACCGTGATGTTGTCGCGCCCACCTGCGGCGTTCGCGGCGGCGATCAGGCCGCGGCCCGCGGTATCGAGACGCTGGTTCTTACGGATGATCTCGCCGACGCGCTCCTCGGGGATCATCGACGTGAGGCCGTCGGAGCAGAGCAGCACGACGTCGCCGCGCTCCAGCTTGAACTCGCGTACGTCGACCTCGACGTACGCGTCGGGGCCGAGGGCGCGGGTGATGATCGACCGCTGCGGGTGGTTCGCGGCCTCCTCGGCGGTGAGCTTGCCGCTGCGCCGCATCTCCTCGACCAGGGAGTGGTCGTCGGTCAGGCGGCGCAAGGAGCCACCACGCAGCAGGTAGGCCCGGGAGTCGCCGACGTGCGCGACGGTGAGGGCCTCCTCGCCGACATGCGCGACCGTGGCCGTGGTGCCCATGCCGCTCAGGTCCTCGTCGGCGCGCTGCGCCTCGTGCACCGCGCGGTTGGCCCGGCGGACCAGCTCGACCAAGCGGGAGCGGACGACTCCCTCCTCCACACCGAGGCCGATCACGTCGATCGCCGTGCGCGAGGCGATCTCGCCGGCTTTCGCCCCGCCCATGCCGTCGGCCACGGCAAACAGCGGCGCGCGGCTGAAGAGGGCGTCTTCGTTGGCCCGGCGCTGGCGGCCGGTGTCGGTGAATTCAGCGTGTTCGACGACGCGCAGCATCAGAGGGTGCGAACCATGTCAGTCGCGGTACTCGAACACGGTGTCGCCGATTGCGATCTGGTCGCCGGCGCGCAGCGACCACGGCCCTTCGAGCTTGTCGCCGTTGACGTAGGTGCCGTTTGTGGAGCCAAGGTCTTCCAACACGGCCAGCCCGTTGCCGGTGAGCTCGATGCGCGCATGGCGAGAGGACGCGAACGAGTCCTGAAAAGAGATCTCGACATCGCCGCGCCCGAGCGTCGTGCGCTGCGGGAGGTCGTACTCGAGACCAGCGCGCTGGCCTTCCATCCGCTTGATGATGAGCCGCGGCGCGGCGCCGCGCGCCACTTCGGCCGTGGGCGCACCGACCGCGGCGTGGAAGCCGGTCGCGTCGGACGGCGGCGGCGCGCTCACCAGCAGCTCATCGTCGCGCAGGTCGCGCAGGGCGCTGCGGGCCACCCAGACGACGAACATAAAGAGGACAGCGACGAAGGCGAGCTTCAGCGCAAACGTGACCGGCTCAAGCAGCACGAGCGGTCAGCGAACCTCGATCAGCGCAGCGGCATGACCAAGCTTGATCCGCATGCCGGACTCGAGCCGGCGCGGCTCGGCGACGGAGTCGCCGTTGATGGTGCTGCCGTTGGTCGAGCCGAGGTCGAGGGCGTACCAGCCGCGTTCGTCGCGACGGAGCTCGAGGTGCCGGCGCGAGACGCTCGGATCCGAGATGACGACGTCGGCCGAGCGGCTGCGGCCCAGGACGACTACGTCGCCGTGCAGCTCGTGGGGCGTGCCGTCGACGACGAGCGTCGTGCGGGGCCGCAGCGGCGGCGGCACCACGGGCGGCGCGAGCGGCGTGTGGTGCTGCTGGCGCGCGAGGGTCGGGTCGATCCACGGCGGGGCCGCGGGCGAAGCGTCAGCGAGCGGCTGAACCGGACGCGGCGGGGCGATGAACTCGGGCTCAGGCGCGCGCGGGGCGACCGGACTTGGCGGCTCGACCTGCACAGGCGGCTGCGGGGCCGGGGCAGGCTGGTGCGCTGCGGGCGGCGGCTCTGGGTCGGCATCCCACGGGTCGACGGGGTCGAGCCAGTCGTCGGCGGGGTCGACGTCGCCCGAAGCCTGGCCCGGCTCAGGCTCAAACGCCTGCGGTTCGTCGACGTGGTCGTCGACGGCGTGCCAGTGCGGCTCGTCGGGCTGGGAGACGTCGTCGTCGAACGGGTCCCCGGCGTACGGGTCGGCGTAGGCGGGCTCCTCGCCGGCCGCATCGAGGGGCGACTCGGGCGCGGGCTCCGGTTC
>JAEZDB010000498.1 GCA_023429855.1 Actinomycetes bacterium | reverse complement strand
CAGCGACGCCGAGCGCAGGTGCCGCGCTTCGGCGGGACCTTGGTCGAGCGTGCGCGCGTTGAGGTCGCCGTGCGACTCGCGGTGTCGACCGCGACGACCCGGATCCGCAACGACCGGCAGCGTGGCGGGTCGTCGAGCTTGATCGCGTACTCCTTCCGCACGTTCTTGGGGGTCACCGTACGCAGGATCGTCTCCCCGGTCATCACCGAGTAGGCGACGGCCGAGCCGCTTGTCGGAAGCTTCCACGACACCGTCAGTCGACCCTTGCGGAGCTTCGTGCGGACCTTGCGCGGTGCTGACACTGCCGGAGGTGCTGCGCCAGCGATGACCACCGGTCGCAGGATGCGCGTCGAACGACCCAGGGCGTCGGTCACCGTCAGCGTGACGTCGCCGGTAAAGGGAGCGGCCCACGTGTGCGAGACCACGGGCGTTGTAACGGTGGCGCCTTGCCCGTCGCCGAAGTCCCACGCGTACGCCAGGTCCTCTCCGACGGGGCTTGTCGCGCTGCCCGCGGAGAGTCGGACCGGCACCCCTGGGTAGCCGACGATCGGCGCTGCAGCTTGCTGGAGGCGGCGGCCGCCGCGGGTCGCCAGCGCCACGCCGCTGGTCGACGCGATGGGCGCCCCTGCGCGAGCCCTCAGCGTGGCGAGGATCTTCTCGGCGACGGTCTTGGGATCGTCGGCTTCGGCGGAGGTCCCGACGGTGCCTGCTGCGAGCGCGACCAGGTCTTCCTTGGCAGATCCGTCGTCGACAAGCATCGTGTGAATCGGCACGCCGAGCAGGTTGGCGCGGCGGATGACGTCGGCCCGCGTCGTTCCGGTGATCGGCTCGGGGTCCTTTGCTTCGGCGTCGGCGACCACCACCAGCGCCTTGGCGGCCTCAGGCCGCCAGCTGACCGCGAGCCCTTCGTTGATGCCGGCGAACATGCTCTCGGCGGTGTCGCCGCCGCCGTCAGCGTCGAGGCCGTCGAGGGCTGCTTGGAACGGCGCGGCATCTGGCGTGAGATCGGTAACCCGCCGCGCCTGGAAGTCGCTGTCCTCCTCAGGCTCGTCGCGATACTCGCTGAGCGCCGCTCGGAACGATGTCGATTGCGAAGCCAGCTCAGTGCGGATCGTGTTGACGTTGTCGCGGACGCTTGCGATGGCGTCGTCCATCGAGCCGGTCGAGTCGATTACGAAACTCAGGTCGAGGGGCGTGGACGACGGCGCCGCCACAGGCGCCACCAGCAGGTTGCGCTTCGCGAGCCGGGTGCGCAGCCATTGCGCAGCTTCGGCGGCCTCCTTCTCGTGGTACTTCATGTGCGGTTCCTTCGAGCCGGTCACGGGGGTGAACGTCACGAGGCTCCCCGAGGTGTGAAGCTCCCAGCCCACCAAGCCCTGGCAGACCACGTCGCGGTAGCGGCAGAAGGACACGACCGGGACCTCCGACGGGAACTCGGGGCGCGCGCCGCGCATGCCCGAGCGGTTCGCGTCGAAAGTGCTCTTGACGGCGCGCGACGTGGGGTTGAAGCGCGGATCGCCGAAGAGCGCCACGCCCGCGATCTTCTGGCGGACCTGTGGCTGGAGGCGCGGGAGCTGGTCGCCGATGACGTCGGCTCCTTGCGAGTACCCGACGAGCACGAAGCTCGCGCCGGGGCATTGGATGTTCAGGACGTTCAGGTAAAGCTCGAGTGTCGATTCGCCGTCCTGGCGGCTGCCGTCGTACTCGTACGAGAGGTAGTCGACCGCCTTCGAGCTTGTCCACGGATTACTCGGAATCCAGTCGGGAATGTCGACCTTGACGGGGATCGCGGGGTAGGGGAGGTCGATGACCGACATCGTCGGGCCCGCGACGGGGCCGACCAAGGCGCGCAGCTGCTCGATGACGGTCTTGACCGGCGTCTCCGAGGGCTCGGGCGGCGCGGCCTTCTTCGTGAGTGATTTCGGACCGCCTTGTCCCGAGCCGCGAACGCCGATGACGACGATCGGTTTGCACGGAGGCAGGTACTTGGGGTAGGGCGCGGGAGCGGCCGCTGCGCCACGTGCTGCTCCGAGCGGAAACGCGGTGACGAGGAGCGCGAGAACGAACAGGCGGAGAGCGGTGGCGGCTGAAGACACGGTCACAGGACTACCGTGGCTCCGGCCGTGGCACAACGGATAAGAATTCGGTCTTCGGCGCCATCGCGCTGAAGAGAGCGGCCGCGCGCTGAGGCCTGATGGCGCCCGCTACGCCGCCGCGTCGACTTCGTTGGCCCGCGCGACGGCGTGGCGGAGCTGGAGCTCGAGCAGCGCCGGATCTGAGGCGCTCGTGTAGATCCCGACCCCGAGCAGGCCCCCGTGGTCGGTGCGGTTGGCGGAGACCAGCTGAAAGCCGCCTGCGCCGGAGAGGTCGTCGGACGAGACGCACTGCAGGTCGCTCACGAGGCGCTGCCAGGCGTGGTCGGAGTCGCTGTGGACCGGGACTGACAGCAGCGTGAGGCCGTGGGCGAGCGGGTCGACGAGGCGGTGCTCCCAGTCGAGTTGGAGGGCGGAATGGCGCGTGGCGGCGAGCGCGCGCCCAGGGGCGCGCAGTGTCTTCAGAGGCATGGACAAGCGCCTTCGGTGACGGGAGAGACAGGAGCCGGGACGCGGCCGACGGACAACGACCGACCCAGCTCGATACACCGTACGCCTGACCGAGCGGTCGGTCAACAAGTTTTGACGGAAACTAGAAAACTTTTCGAGATTGGACGCCGGTCGGGCTTGCTCCCGCCCGATGTTGTCCACGAGGCCACAAGCGGCGCCGCGCCAGCGGACTAGGCTGGCGGCCATGCAGCTCGGACTGATCGGCCTCGGCAAGATGGGTGGCAACATGGCCCGCCGTCTGCGGCGCGAAGGCGACATCGACGTCATCGCGTACGACCGCGATGCGGCCGCCGTGGCGGCGCTCGCCGACGAAGGCGTCCGGGGCGCTGGTTCGCTCGAAGAACTGGTCGCGGGGCTCGACGCGCCGCGCTACGTGTGGGTGATGGTCCCCGCGGGCGCACCGACGACCGACACGGTCAACGCGCTCGGCGAGCTGCTCGGCGCGGGCGACGTGATCATCGACGGCGGCAACTCCCGCTGGACCGATGACGAGATCCGCAAGGCGTCGCTGACGGAGAAGGGCATCGGCTACATGGATGTCGGCACCTCTGGCGGCGTGTGGGGCCTGCAGAACGGCTACTGCATGATGGTCGGCGGCGAAGACAAGGACGTCGAGGGGCTGACGCCCGTGCTCAACGCGCTGGCGCCGGTGGTCGTCGACGAGGAAGACAAGGCGAAGATCGGCGAGTACGGCTGGGAGCACGTCGGCCCGACGGGCTCGGGCCACTTCGTGAAGATGGTCCACAACGGCATCGAGTACGGCCTCATGCAGGCCTACGCCGAGGGCTACGCGCTGCTGGGCGCCAACAACCCCGACCTCGACCTGGAGCGAGTCGCGCGGCTCTGGCAGCAGGGCTCGGTCGTGCGCTCGTGGCTCAACGAGCTGGCGGGCCGCGCCTTTGAGGCCGAGGGCTCAGGCGTCGACGCGCTAGAGCCGGTGGTCAACGACTCAGGCGAGGGCCGGTGGACGATCGAAGCCTCGATCGACCTCGGCATCCCGACGCCGGTGATGACGCTGGCGCTGCAGGAGCGGTTCGTCTCGCGCGGCAACGCCGACCACACCAACCGCATCCTCTCGGCGCTGCGAAATCAATTCGGCGGGCACGAGGCCAAGCGCAAAGCCTGATCGGCGCGGGGAGACCACCCACCATGACCTCCTCCACGCACGGCCACTCGCCCGACGAAAACCCGCTGGCCGAAGGCATCGGACTCCTGCCACCCGACCCGACCGTGCTGATCGTGTTCGGCGCTGGCGGCGACCTCGCGATGCGCAAGCTGCTGCCCGCGATCGGCAACCTCGGGATGGACGGCACGCTGCCCGACCGCTTTGCGCTCGTCGGCGTGTCGCGCGAGACGATGACCGACGACGAGTTCCGCTCGCACGTGCGCGACTCGCTCACGCGGTTCTCGCGGCGCGGTATGGACCCCGACGTGCTCGAACGCCTCGTCGAACGCACCCGCTACGTCGGCGGCGACGCCACCACGGTCGGCACGATGCACCGCCTCGGCGGCGTGCTCGACGAGCTCGCCGCGGGCGAGCCGATGGATCGCCTCTACTACCTCTCGATGGCGCCGCGGTTCTTCGCGCCGGTGATCGAGACGCTCGGCGAGGCGCGCCTGATCGACCGCAACGACGCGAGCTCGCGCGTGATCATCGAGAAGCCTTTCGGCACGAACTACGCCGAGGCCGACGAGCTCAACACGCGCCTGCTCACGGTGCTCGACGAGTCGCAGATCTACCGGATCGACCACTACCTCGGCAAGGAGACCGTCCAGAACATCCTGGCGCTGCGCTTCGCTAACCACGTGCTCGAACCGATCTGGAACCGCGAGCACATCGCCTCGGTGATGATCACGGCGGCGGAGGACGGCGGCATCGGCTCGCGGGCGTCGTACTACGACTCCTCCGGTGCGCTGCGCGACCTGATCCAGAACCACCTGCTGCAGCTCCTCACGCTCGTCGCGATGGAGCCGCCGGCGAAGTTCTCGGCCGACGATATCCGCGCCGAGAAAGCGAAGGTGCTGCGCGCCGTCACGATGCCGCCGGAGGACGAGATCCACACGATGGCGGTGCGCGGGCAGTACGGCGCGGGCCAGATCGCTGGCGAGCCGGTGCGAGCGTATCGCGAGGAAGAGGACGTCGCCGACGACTCGCGCACCGACTCGTTTGCCGCGCTGCGCCTCGACGTGAACACCTGGCGCTGGGCGGGCGTCCCGTTCTACATCCGCACCGGCAAGCGGATGCCGCGCAAGCTCACCGAGATCGCCATCAAACTCCGGCCAGTGCCGCTGGCGGCGATCGAGGGGGTGCGCGGCGCCGACGAGAACGAGCTCGTTCTCACGATCCAGCCCGACGAGCGCGTCACGTTGCGCCTGCTGGCCAAGGTGCCTGGTCCTGGGATGAACCTGCGCCCCGTCACGATGGACTTCTCGTATGGCGCGGCGTTCCTCTCGCAGTCGCCTGAGGCCTACGAGCGGCTCATCACCGACGCGATGCGCGGCGACCCGACGCTCTTCACCCGCGACGACGAGACGATGGCGCAGTGGACGATCATCGACCCGATCCTGCGGTACTGGCAGCGCGAGGACTCGCCGCCACCCGAGACGTATCCATCGGGGTCGCAGGGGCCTGAGTCCCAGCACTCGATCCTTCGGCCCGGCGACAAGTGGCGGGCGATCTGATGGTGCTCCGACCCGGCTCCCTCGCGCTGACCTGGGCAGCCTCGGCGGTGACGCCGTGAGCAGCCCCGAGCCGATGGAGCCGCGCGATCCCGACGACGCGCAGCTCGGCGCAACACCGCTGCCCAACTCGCGGCGGATCGACGCGCGCTGGGCGTCCGACGACACGGAGCCGTCGAAGATCGCCGACGAGCTGCGGCGACTGGAGACGACGCGCATGCCCGACGGCTCGTCCGTCGCCCCGGCGCGCGCGCTCACGTTCATCGTCCTCGTCGACCCCGAGCACGACGACGACGTGCGCGCGCAGCTCAAAGCCCTTGGCACGCAGCGGGCATCGCGCACGATCGTGATCCGGCGCTTCCCGGATCGCACCACGCTCGGCGGCCGCGCCGCGGTCATCCAGGACGACGCGATCGGCAACGGCCTCCGCGAGACGATCGTGCTCGACGTCGGCCCCGAGGACGAGCTCGACCTCGACGGGATCCTCGACCCGCTCGTCATCACCGACGTGCCGAGCGTCGCCTGGGTGCCGGAGGGCGACCCGCGCCTGCTGATGCTGCTGCGGCAGATCGTGCAGACGGTGATCATCGACGGCGACAAGGCGGCCTCGGTCCGCGAGGCGCTCGACGACTCGCGGGCGCTGCGCGAGGTCGGCATGCGCACGATCGACATGGCGTGGCTGCGCTCGGCGCCGTGGCGCGTGCGGCTCGCGTCGCTGGCGCAGTCGCCGGGCTTCCGCGCGCAACTCAAAGACATCGAGACCGTCGACATCGAAACGCGCCCCGACTCGCGCGTGTGCGGTGCGCTGCTCGCCGGCTGGCTCTCGCACCGGCTCGGGTGGCAGCCTGGGCCGCCGCTGCTCGACGCGTCGCGCCGGCGGGTCGTGGCGCAGCTCCGCGATGTCGACCAGCCGCTGCCGGGTCTGGCGGGGCTCACGCTCACGTTCCGCGATGGCTCCGCCCGGCGGCTCTCGCGCGGGCCTGGCGGCCTCAAGATCACCGACACGGACCCGGAGGGCGGCGTCGTCGAACGGACCGTCCTGGGGGCCTCACGCGGCGGCTCAGGGCTGCTGCCGAGCGCGATGCGGCAGGTGCTCTTGCCCGACGAGCTCGACGAGGACGTCTTGATCGCCACCGCGGGACTCGACCGCGCGCGGGTGCTCAAGCAGGTGGTCGTCGACGCGGGACCGCAGTTTCTGTGAGGGCCGCGGCTACGCTGCCCGAGATGCGCGCATGAACGGCGGACAGCCCGACCTCATCGTCCTGCCGGACCCGGTCGCCGTCGCGCGCCGCGGGGCCGAGCTGGTCGGCGCGGCGATCGACGCCGCCCTCGACGCGACCGGCCGCGCCGACGTCGCGCTCGCCGGCGGGACCACGCCCGGCCTGCTCTACGACGAGCTGACCAAGACCCGCTCGAACTGGTCGGGCGTGCACCTGTGGATCGGCGACGAGCGCTGCGTGCCCTACGACCACCCGGACTCCAACGTGAAGATGGCCCGCGAGCGCCTGCCGGCGCCGGGCGCGGTGCTCCACATGCCGCCCGCCGACGGCGACGCCGAGAAGCGCGCGCTGGCCTACTCCTTCCAGCTCAAGGACCGCGCGCTCGACTTGGTCCTGCTTGGTCTGGGCGAAGACGCGCATACCGCGTCGCTGTTCCCCAACGACCCTGCGCTCCGCGACGAACGCCGCATGGTCTTCACGGAGGCGGCGCCCAAGCCGCCTCCAGAGCGCGTCTCGCTGGGGCTCACCGCGCTGCGCGAGGCCGGCGCTCGCCTGATGCTCGTGACGGGCGCTGGCAAGCGCGACGCGCTCGGCTGGGCGCTCGGCGAGCCCGATCCGACGTACCCGTCGTCGCTGCTGCTCGCCTGCGGCACGACGGTCCTGGCCGATGAGGCAGCGGCGCCGGCGGCCTAGGGCGCCGATCCCAGGCGCACAGCCCGCCACCTAGACGGTCCAAAGCCGAGATTTAGCCGCTGCTAAATTCCCGGCGGTGCAGTGGATCAAGCACGCCGAGTCGTCGGCCGAGCAGGCGCTGCCGGGTGAGGCGCGCGTCCGCGACGCCGCTCACGCGTCGCTCGACGACCACGGCGGCCGCGGGATCAAACGCCTCATGCCGTTCCTGGGGCCGGCGTTCGTGGCGTCGATCGCCTACGTCGACCCCGGCAACTTCGCGACGAACATCAGCGGCGGCGCGCAGTTCGGCTACACGCTGCTGTGGGTGATCGTCTCGGCGAACCTGATGGCGATGCTGATCCAGGCGCTCAGCGCGAAGCTCGGGATCGCGACGGGCCTGAACCTGCCCGAGATGTGCCGCAAGCAGTTCGGCAAGAGGTCGCGGATCGGCCTGTGGATCCAGGGCGAGCTGAGCGCCATGGCCTGCGACCTCGCGGAGTTCCTGGGCGCGGCGATCGGCATCAACATCCTCTTCGGGATCGGGCTGCTGCCGGCGGCGCTGATCACCGCGGTGATCACCTTCGCGATCCTCGCGATGCAGCAGCGCGGCGTGCGCAAGTTCGAGTCGCTGATCGCCGGGTTCGTCGGCGTGATCCTGCTGAGCTTCGGCGTCCAGGCGTTCCTCGCCGAGCCCAGCGCCACAGACATCGCGGGCGGCCTCGTTCCCGGGTTTGCGGGCTCCGAGAGCGTGCTGCTCGCGGTCGGCATCCTCGGCGCGACCGTGATGCCCCACGTGATCTACCTGCATTCGGCGCTCACGCAGCACCGCGTTGTGGGCCGGACCGACGAGGAGAAGCACCGCATCTTCCGCTTCGAGGTCATCGACATCGTCATCGCGCTCGGGCTCGCCGGCGTCATCAACGCGTCGATGCTGATCATCGCCGCGTCGGTCCTGCACGGCACGCCGCTCGCGTCGGCCGGCGAAGACCTCACGCAGACCGCCGACGCCCTCGGCGTGGCCCTCGGGTCGCACGCCGACGTGCTGTTCGGCGTGGCCCTGCTCGCGTCGGGCATCTCCGCGTCGAGCGTCGGCACGCTCTCCGGCCAGGTGATCATGGAGGGCTTCCTGCACCGCACGATCTCGCTGTGGCTGCGGCGCGGGCTCACGATGCTGCCGGCGATCGCCGTGATCGCCCTCGGCGTCAACCCGACCGACGCGCTCGTGATCAGCCAGGTCATCCTGTCGTTTGGTATTCCGGCCGCGCTGCTGCCGCTGTTGTGGTTCTGCGCGCAGCCGGGCATCATGGGCGGCCTCGTCAACCGCCGATCGACGACGATCGTGGCGGCGCTCGTCGCGACCGTGATCGTCATCCTCAACGTGGTCCTGCTGTGGCTCACGTTCACCGGCGCCTAAGTCGGCCCGCAGCCCTCAGACCACTCCACCGCCTTTTCCGTGACCGTAGACCCGGCCGACACCGACCCCGCCGCTCCCACGTCGGACGACCACTCGACCGCGGTCGAGAACTACGCGAAGGCGATCTTCACGCTCCAGGCCAGTGGTCGCGCCGTGCGCACCACCGACCTCGCTGAGCGGCTCGAGGTGCGGCCGGCGTCGGTGTCGACCATGCTCACGCGGCTCGAGCAGTCCGGACTGGTTGCTCGTGAGCCGTATCACGGGGTGCGCCTCACCGACGACGGCGAGCGGGTTGCCCTCGCCGTGATCCGCCGCCACCGCCTGCTCGAGCTCTTCCTCGCTGAGGCCCTTGAGCTGCCGTGGGACGTCGTCCACATCGAAGCCGAGCGGCTCGAGCACCACGTCTCGCCGCGGGTCGAAGCCGCGATCGCTGCGCACCTCGGCGACCCGACCCACGACCCGCACGGCGACCCGATCCCCACGGCCGACCTCGAACTGCCGCTGCTCACCGGCGGCATCTCCCTCGCCGAAATGCCGGATGGCGCAACCGCCGAGCTGCTGCAGGTCTCCGACCGCGACCCCGCGATGCTTCGCTACCTCTCCGACCGCGGGATCCGACCGGGCGCGGCGCTGCGACTCGTCGGCCGCGAGCCCTTCGGCGGCCCGCTCCGGGTCGACTGCGACGGGACCGAGCACCTGCTCGGCGAGCCGCTCGCGCGCGCGATGACCGTGCGCCTCGGCTGACGCCGCGGCGCCCGTACCCCGCCCGCGGTCCCGGTGGGCCGCGAGCATGCTCGGAGCACCGTCGCGTCCCCCGCATCGACCGGTTGTCCACTCCCCGAACGCTTCCCGGTTCTTCGCAAAGAGCAGGGACTTCGCGGGGTTTGTCCACCGGGCCAACCGACGACCCGATACACCGAGAAAAGTTTGTGATGCGCGGCACAGCTCGAGCGGTTACGTTCGGCAGATGGCTCCCTCTATTGCGACCCTCGCGAAGGCCACGCGGGTAGGCCTGGATGCCGCCCGCACGAGCGAGATCGAGCGTCGCCAAAGAGCCGACCACCAGGCGATGCGCGTCGTAACGTGCTCGCTGCTGAGCCGCGCCGATGACGCCGTCGACGTCGGCGCCCACGAAGGCGCTGAGATGGCCCACATGGCGCGCTGCGCGCCGCTCGGCCGGCACCTCGCCGTGGAGCCGTGCCCCGAGTACGCCGAGACGCTGCGCGGCCTGCTCCCGCCGAGCGTGACCGTGGCGCAGTACGCGCTGGGCCACAACGACATCGAGGACGAGATCGAGTTCGTCCACGCCACCGAGCGGGTGAGCTACGGGGAGATCCACCCCAGCGACTTCGAGGAGAAGAAGCGCTTCGCGCGGCTGCGAGTGCCGTCGATCTCGCTTGACGCCCTCGTCGAGCGGCACGGACTGAACCCTCGGCTGATCCGCATCTCCGTCGAGGGGGCCGAGACGGCGGTCCTCGAAGGCGCGCGCCGCACGATCGAGCGCTGCCAGCCGGTGCTGATGATCGAGCACGGCACCGCCGCGACGGCCTACGGCGACACCTCGTCGCTGTTCTACGACGTCGTCACCGATCTGGGCCTGCGGATCTACGACTTCGGCGGCACGGGCCCCTACGACCGCGCCGCGTTCTTGCACGCCGTCGGTCCGTTCGGGTCGTCGAATTTTCTCTTGCGGCCGTAAAGCGGGCCCAAAGCGCAGCCGATTCGGCCAGATGACGGCCGCCGCACGGGTGTGCGCGGGCGGCCCAGGGGTCGCGCCGATACCATGAGCCGCAGGTCGTCGATCGCTCGGCTACGGCTCCTTTCGGGCCGTGGTGGGCAGCGGCATCGGCCTGGAGGTCTCTCGTGCAGGAAATGGTGATCTACGGCGTCAGCTTCGACATGGTCGGTAAGCAGCCGATCGTGCTGCTCAAAGCCGTCGATTCCAATCGCTTTCTGCCGATTTGGATCGGCCACCCAGAGGCGGCGGCGATCCTCATGCGGCTCCAGGGCCAGACCACGCCGCGCCCGATGACGCACGACCTGATCGTCGACATCTTCGGCGAGCTCGAGGTTCGCTGCACGCAGGTCGTGGTGACCGAGCTGCGCGACAACACGTTCTTCGCGACGATCACGCTCACCACCGGCTCCGTCGACCACCAGATCGACGCGCGCCCGTCCGACGCGCTCGCGCTGGCCGTCCGCGCCGGCGCCCCGATCTACGTCGCCGCCGAGGTCCTTGCCGAGTCGGCGATCGAGTTCGAGCACGAGGTCGAAGACACCGAAGAGGTCGTCGAGCGCTTCAAGGACTTCCTCGACGACGTGACGCCCGAGGACTTCGCCGGCGGCGACTCCTAGGGCGCCTGACCGGCGGCGCCCGCGGAGCGCCCAGCCCTGGCCGCGGCTCCTCCCAAGCGGGCGCGATCGCAGGACGAGCATGGAGAGATGTTCTCTCGTCGAAGCGACTCCACGCACACCACCACCGAGACGGTCAAAGGCCCCAGCCTGGCGCGAGGTCCCGCCTGGATCGTCGGCACCGTCCTCGCCGTCTTCGGCCTGCTGATGCTCTTCAAAGCGCCCGGTACTCCGCTCAGCACGGGCGGGTTCCCCGACGGCGTCGCGACCGGCGACTCGTTCCTCGGCTTCGAGGTCAACGCGTGGACGGCGTGGATGACGATCGCGGCGGGCGTCTTCGTGCTCATCGGCGCCGCGCAGCACCTCGCGGCCCGCACCTTCAGCCTGATCGCGGGCCTCGCGCTCGGCGCGATGTCTGTGATCGCGCTGTTCGACGGCGACGACGTGCTCGGACTTGCCGCCGCCAACGGCTGGGACGCCCTCGGCTGGGGCATCGCGTCGGCCGTCCTGCTCGTCACCGCGCTGCTGCCGCGGATCGAGCGCGAGCGTGAGGTCGACGCGACCGAGCGCCACCGCATCGCCGAGCGCGACCGGGCGCGGATCGCCGCTCGGGAGGACGACACGGCACGCCGCGACGTCGATCGCCCCGCCGACCGCGAACAGGCGTCCGTGGCAGAGCACGGCGAACCCGCCCGCACTTCGACGAGCGACGCCGTGAGCTACGGCGATCGCCATCGCGCGGCCGACGGCTCGGTTCCGTCGGCGTCCTCCGAGACGCCCGGCGGCACCCGCTCGGAGCCGCTGCGCCGCACCTACCAGGCCCCTGCGCAGACGGAGACCGAGCGCGACGCCGAGTTCGAGCAGACCGAGCACCAGGGCAGCCGCAAGCGCGCGGGGCTCTTTCACCGCCACTAGGGATGCGCACGCATAGCGCCGCCGCCCCGCCAGGGTCGGCGGCGGCGCCAAACGAGGTCTAGACCCAGGTCTAGCCCCTGGGGTGTGGTGGCGCGGCAGCGCAATCGGCAATCTCGCCGAGGCAATGTCGAACATGCCGCAACCAACAGTCGCCGTCCTCGGCTGCGGCGCCGATATCGGCAGCAACCTGCTGCTGCAGCACGACCCGGCCCAAGACGGCTTCCGGATCGCGGCCGTCATCACCAGAGCCTCGGCCCCAGGCGACGACCGGGCCTCCCTGGAAGACCTCACCGCGCGGCTGCAGCTTGCTGACCCTCGCGCCGAGCGGCTCGTCGGCTACGACCTGGCTTCGGTGAGCCTGCTCGTCGGCGACCTCGTCGTCCCGGTCCACTTTCGCGATCTCGACACCGACGACCTGACGGGCTTGGGCCCGTTCGACGTCGCCGTGATCGCCACGCACCGATCGCACATCCGCAGTCCGCGGACCCGCGAGCGGGTCGCGGCGATCGCCACCACCGTCGTCGGCGTGGCGGAGAGCGCCGACCTCCCGCTGCTGCTTCCGCCGCTCGGTACCGGCCCGGTGGGCGTCGCGGGTGTGCCGACCGAGCGCATCCCGCGCTCGGGAGCCGCCGTCGCCTTCGGCAGCTGCCAGTGCGTCGGCTGGGCCGCGACCTTGCGCGGGCTCATCGAGGCCGCCCGGGGTCGCGGGCGAACGGAGCTCCAGCTCGCGCGCGTCGACACCGACATCGTCCACCCAGACACCGCCTCCAGCAACTTCGGAACGGCGGGGGTCGGCGCGCGCCGCGAGGACGCGCGAGACAACCTGCGGCCGGGCCACTCGCAGCTCGGGCTCACCTTCGAGCGGTTCCCTGGCCTCGATGCCGCCAATGGCGTCTCACTGCGCACGCTGACCCAGCCGCCCGGCTACCAGCTCAGCCGCTTTCTCGTCCACGACGAGCTCCCGGTCGCCGACCTCCAAGAGGCCTTCCGCGCGCTCCAGCAGGAGCCAGGGAGCGGCGTGCGCTGCGCCGAACGCCCCATCGGCTCGCGCGCCTACGCGCTCACGTCGGCCGTCGCCACGGTCCTCACGTGCGAGCCGCATCTGCGCTCGGAACGCATCGCCGGCACCGACCTCTGGCAGGTCACCACCCACGCCTTCATCCACAACACCATCGGCTATAGCCGCAGCGTCCTCGACGGCATCGGAGCCTTGCTTCGCGACGAAACGCCCACCGTGCTCCCCCCGCATGAGTCGCCCGTCGCGGCGGAACCGAACCCATCGCATGCCAGGAGCGCAGCATGACCACGACTGAACTTCCGCAGGACCCCTTCCTCCCCCGCTCGGCGCTCGTGCCGGCGGCCCGTACCGTCGTTCGCAGCGAGCTGCCGCTCACGGCGGTCGCCCGCAGCACCCCCGATCCGCTGCCGACGTGCCGTCCCGGTCAGCCCGGCGTGCTCGTCGTGCCTGAACTCACCTTCGAAGCGGCGCGCACCGTGCTGTCTCGCGGCGATCTCGTCGGCGTGATCGCCGAGAGTCCGCAGTTCCCGGATCACGCCAAGAAGATGCTCAGCGAGGGCCGCAAGGTGTTCGTGCAATGCGCCGGGGCGCGCGAGCTCTTGCCCGACGGCTCGCTCTGCCAGATCGACAACGACGGCTTGATCAACCTCGACGCGCTCGACGTGAACCTCAGCGCGATCTGCTCGCACATCACTCCAGAAGTGCAAGCGCTGTATGAGCGCTGGGGCGTTGACACGATCGGCTACTTCCGGTTCAAGTTCAGCCTGTTCCAACTGTTTGCCGAGCACCCGGCGGCCCATTCCGACACGCAGGCAATCACCGACCACCTCGTCGACGAGCTCCACGGCCTCTACGGCCTGGGCTACCGCACCATCCGCGTGGTCCTCTCCGATCCGTCGTCGTATGAGCTGGCGGAGCTCGGCATCTCGGTCGAGCACCACGAGCCCAACCCCGACCTGGGCCTGCGCGGTCCGCGCGACCTCGATCGCTGGGAGCCGGAGCTCGAGGCGGTCGCGCAGTTTCTCGACGACCACCCCGACGTCGCGCTCACCGTCAGTGCGCCGTTCATCTCCAGCGTGCAGGAATTCCAGGCCGTCGCCAACAGCGTGCGGTCCTCGCGGGTCGGCACCAGGGCCGGCCTTGGGCTCACGCTCGAAGTTCCCGCACTGGCGTACTCGCTGGAGCAGCTGGTCGCCGTCGAGCGCCCGGCGTTCGTCGCCATCGGCACGTCGGATCTGTTTGCGCTCTTCAACGCCGTGGACCGCAATCACGCCGCGCTCAGCGTCGACCCGTTCAGCGACGCCAACACCCTCCTTGTCCAGCACATCAGCAAGCTGCTGACGTCGCTCGGCGTGCCCTTCTTCGTCTGTGGCGAGGTCCGACGCGACCCCGCGCGGATCGCGGCGCTCGTCGCTGACGGCTGCCGAGAGTTCATCGTCGGCGCGTCCCACGGCGAGCTCGCTCGCGTGTGCCGCGCTGTGGCCACGGGCCGGTCGTGATGGTGGTTTCCAACCACTGCGAGCAGGCCGATGTGTGCTGATACGGTGGCGCGCATGCGCTCTCTCTCAAACCGTGCACTGTCGCTTTCTGCGTCCCCGACCCTGGCACTTGATGGCCGGTTGAAGGCACTCGCAGCGAACGGTGTTCAGGTACTGAATCTCTCCGTCGGAGAGGCGGATTTTCCGCCTCCCTCGCAGGTGATCGAGGCGGCGCACCGCGCGCTCGACGCCGGCGCGGACCGCTACACCGACGTCGGCGGAATCGTGCCGCTGCGCACCCGGATCGCCGAGAAGCTCAAGGCCGAGAACGACCTCGACTACTCGCCCGACGAGATCGTCGTGTCGTGCGGCGCCAAGCACTCGCTCTTCAACGCCTTCTACGCGATCTGCGAAGTCGGCGACGAGGTCCTGATCCCGGCGCCGTTCTGGGTCAGCTACCCCGAGCAGGTGAAGGCCACGGGCGCCACGCCCGTGCTGGTCAGCGCCGGCATGGAAGACGGGTTCAAGGTCACGCCCGACATGCTCGAAGCGCACACCACGCCGCAGACCAAGGCGCTCGTGCTCAACAGCCCCGGCAACCCGACGGGCGCCGTCTACGACGCCGCTGAGCTGGCCGCGATCGCCGAGTTCGTCGAGCGTCACGACCTGTACGTGATCGAGGACCTGATCTACGAGCACTTCTACTACGGCGACGAGGACCGCGTGCACAGCATCGTCGAGGTCGAGCCGCAGCTGCGCGACCGCGTCGTGGTGGTCAACGGGGTGTCGAAGGCGTTCGGGATGACCGGCTGGCGCATCGGCTACACGGCGACCAGCCGCGAGCTCACCGGCGTCATGCGCCGCGCGCAGAGCCAGATGACGTCGAACCCGACGGCCATCGCTCAGCACGCCGCGACCGCCGCGCTCGACCACACCCCGTGGGACAGCATCCGCGCGTTCCGCGACCGCCGCGCCACGCTGCTCTCCGCCCTCGACGCCGTCGACGGCATCACCTGCCCGGCGCCCGAAGGCGCGTTCTACGCCTTTCCCGACGTCTCCGGCCTGCTCGGCCGCACCCATGGCGAGACGGTGCTGAACACCGTCGACGACGTCTGCGGCGCGCTGCTCGACGCCCACCGCGTGGGAATCGTCCCCGGCACCGGATTCGCCGCGCCGCACCACGTCCGCATCAGTTACGCCGTCGATCCCCAGGTGCTCTCCGAAGCGCTCGGTCGGATCGACCGCTTTGTCAGCGAGCTCTCCGGCTAACACGCCGGGGGCTCCCATCAACGAGGAACCCATGTCCACGCCCCGCCCATCGACCGGGACGCTGTTTGCCTATGGCTTCGCGTCCCGCCTCTACTTCCATCTGCCGATCCTCCTCGTCTACATCAAGACGTTCGGGATCGGAGTGATCGAAACGGCCGCGCTGCTCGCCGCGTACGGCCTCGCGATGACGGCGGGCTCGATGCTCTCGGGGCCACAGGCTTCGCGCCGGACGGCCCCGCAGCTCATGGCCTTCGGCGAGGTCCTCAAGGCGGCGGGCCTGGTCCTGCTGATGGTCGGCAGCGACGTCCCCGTGCTCCTGGCCGGGCAGACGGTCGCGGGCATCGGGTTCGGCTTCACCGCCGGGCGCGAGTCGGCGGTCCTGCGCTCGTCGGTCGCCCCAGACGAGGTCGACCTCGTGCAGGGCAACCTTCAGAGCTGGCTGTTCGGCGCGAGCCTCGTGGGCATGTTCACCGGTTCGGTGCTGTATCTGCAGGCGGAGTGGCTGCCGTTCGCGGGCGGGATCGTCGCGTCGCTGATCGCCGCCGCGATCGCGCTGCGGCTCCCGGCGCCCCCGCTCGCGCCGGCGACCAAAGTCGCCGCCGCGCTGCCGTCGCTCACGAGCGGCCAGGTCGGCTGGGTCTCTTACTACGTCGTGTCGCGCGGCCTGGGCTGGGGCCTGTTCATCGGCTTCGTTCCGCTGGTGCTGCTCCGCATGGACCTCTCGATCGGCCTCTACGGCGTGATCCTCGGCACGTTCACGCTCGCGGGATTCCTCATGGCGCGCTTCGGGTCGCGCGTCGTCGCGACCGCCGGTCCGACCACGATCACGATCGCCACCATGGTCTCGCTCGTGATCGCCGTCGCCCTGATGGCCGACACGACCTCGCTGCCCGTCGTCCTGGTCAGCGTCGCGGCGCTCGGCCTCGGCATGGGCCTCATCCGGCCCGTCGCGATTCGCGGCCTCGCGCTGCCCTCGCTTCCGCCGACCTCCCGCGGGACGCTGCTCATGCGACAGGAGCGCTGGTACGGGCTCGTCAACGCCGGAGTGATCCTCGGTGGCGGCGTCCTGCTCTGGCAGACCGACCTGGCGACGACGTTCTACGTCGCCGCCGCACTCTACGCGGCCTACATCCCCGTCTTCGCGCTGCTGCTCCGCGGCTGGGCCCCCGAGGCTCAGCCCGCCTTCGAGGGCTAGGCGGCCCCGCCAGCCCCCGGTCGCCGCTCCGGAGCTC
>JAEZDB010000494.1 GCA_023429855.1 Actinomycetes bacterium | reverse complement strand
GGCGCCAACCGCGCGATCGTGCGCGACGGGCTTGGCGCGCTCGCTCGGACTAGGCGCCCGGGCCTGCGGGCGCTGCTGCGATCGGCCAAGGTGGATCCGGCCGTGCTCGACGGCACAAGCATCGCGTTTCGCCTGTCGCCGCGGCTCAACGCGGCGGGGCGCATGGCTCGCGCCGACCTCGCGCTCGCGCTCGTCCGGGCCCGCACCGACGACGAAGCAGCGCACATCGCCGAGGAGCTCGAGCGCTGCAACCTGCAGCGCCGCGAGGTCGAGCTGAAGGTCCGCCGCGAGGCCGAGGCCCAGGTTCGCGCGCTCGGCGAGCGCAGCGGCTATGTGCTCCATGGCGACGGCTGGCCAGCCGGCGTGATCGGCATCGTGGCGTCGCGGATCGTCGATCAGACCGACAGCCCCGTGGTCGTGATCAGCGTCGCCGACGGGCGAGGGGTCGGGTCGGCGCGTTCTGCCCGAGGCCTCGACCTCTCCGCGCTGCTCGCCACCTGTGAGGAGCACCTCGAGAAGTTCGGGGGCCACGCGCAAGCCGCGGGCTGCGAGCTCGGCGCTGAGGCGATTCCTGCCTTCGCCGACGCCTTCGACGCGGCCGCCGCCGCGGCTCTGGTCGACGCGCCGCCGGTCCCCGGACCCGTCGTGGATGCGGTCGCCGAGGTCCGCGACCTCACCCTGGCACTCGCCGACGAGCTCGCCACCTTCGAACCGACCGGCGAGGGCAACCCGTCGGTCCGTCTGCTGCTGCCAGCGGTCCGCGTGATCGAGGAATCGCCGATGGGGCAGGGCAACGAGCACCGCCGCGCGGTGATCTCGTCGGGCGGCGCCACGTCGCGCGCCGTCGCCTTCAGCTCGCCGCCGATCCCGATGAACACGCCGCTCGACCTCGTCGTCCAGCTGGAGCGTTCGACCTACGGCGGCACGGTCGAGGCGCGCGTCGTGATCCAGTCGGTGCACCCGCTCCAGCGGGTCCCGTCGAAGTCCACGCCCAAGGTCGGGATCGACGCCGGCGCGCTTGCCGCGCTGCTGGCCGGCTACGAAGCCGACGCGCCCGCGCCGGTCAAAGCGCCGACGCCGACGGTCGACGGCCGAGGCGGGTCGATCGCGGTCACCTTGCGGATCGCCGCAGCGCTTGGCCGCGAGCCGATCGCGTACGCCGCCGACCCAGCGCGCCGCGCCGTCCAGCTCGAGTCGCTGGGGTGGAAAGGCACCGTCGTCGGGCCCAGCGCGCTGGCCGCCGCGCTGGCGCAGGCTGCACCGGAGCACGGTGTGGTGATCTGCATCGATCCGCCGATCGACCCCCGCGCGGCGACCGCGCTTGCCAACGGCAACGTCGACACCTGGTGGAGCTGGAGCGATGCTGAGCTAACGTATGCGGTCCATGTATTGGAACGCGAGTATGCGCTCAGGCCGCTCATGGTCTCCCTCTTCCGTGGCCTCCGCGAGGCCGGAGGGCCCCTGCCGGCGCTCGCGCTGCTCCCGCTCATCCCTGAAGGCAGCGCCCCAGGCGCGCTCGGCCGCGCGATCCGCGTGCTCGACGAGCTCGGTCTGGTCCGGGTCGCCGACGGCCTCAGCGAAGTGGAGCTCATCTCCGACGCCAAGGTCGACCCCGCGTCGTCGCCGGTGTTCGCCGGTGCAGCGGCCGTCGTGGAGGGGGCACGCTCATGGAGCCTGCTGACCCCACCGTCGAAGTAACGGAGACCCACGCGGCAGACCTGGCGCGGCAGCTGGTCGACGAGGCCACCGCCGTCGCCGTCGCCAGCAACAGCGAGGTCGTCGCCGGGCAGGAACTCACGCCGATGGAGCGCCGGCTCTTGGCCGACCTGCGCGCCGTCATCGCCGAGCACGCCGAGGAACACCGCCCGCAGGTCGACATCTCCGAGGTCGAACGGGCCTTCGTCTTCGCGGCTCGCCACCATGGCGGCCAGCAGCGTAAGTCCGGCGAGGACTTCATCACGCACCCCGTCGGTGTGGCGAAGATCTGCGCTGGTCTGGGTCTCGACACCGAGACGCTGTGCGCCGCGCTCCTGCACGACACCGTCGAAGACACCGCAGCTACGACGGCCGAGGTCGCCAAGGAATACGGCGAGACGGTCGCCGCGCTCGTCGACGGCGTCACGAAGCTCACTGGCATCACGTTCCAGTCGCGCGACGACCAGCAGGCCGAGAACTACCGCAAGATGATCGTGGCGATGGCGCAAGACGTGCGCGTCATCCTCATCAAGCTCGCCGATCGGCTCCACAACATGCGCACGATCGGCGCGATGAGCAAGCCGAAGCAGATCGAGAAGGCTCGCGAGACCCTCGAGATCTTCGCGCCGCTCGCGCACCGGCTCGGTATCCACGCGATCAAGTGGGAGCTGGAAGACCTGGCCTTCCAGTCGCTGCACCCGCGCAAGTACACCGAGATCAAGATGCTGGTCAACCAGCAGCGCCAAGACCGCGAGCGCTACGTCGAGCAGGCCGGCGGCTACCTCGTGGAGGAGCTCGACAAGGTCGGCGTCCACGCCGACATCTCGGGCCGCGCGAAGCACTTCTACTCGATCTACACGAAGATGGCTCGCAAGGGCCGCGAGTTCAACGAGATCTACGACCTCACGGCGATGCGGGTGATCGTCGAGGGCCCGAACGAGTGCTACGGCGCGCTCGGCGTCGTCCACGCGCTGTGGAAGCCGCTGCCTGGGCGCTTCAAGGACTACATCGCCATGCCCAAGGCGAACCTCTACCAGTCGCTCCACACCACGGTGGTCGGTCCCGAAGGGCGTCCGCTCGAGATCCAGATCCGCACCGCGGAGATGCACGCGCGCGCCGAGTACGGTGTCGCGGCGCACTGGGCCTACAAGGCGGGTGACCTCGCCGCCGGCAAGCTCGGCGACCTGGCCGAGGTGCAGGGCGAGATCCAGGACCCGCGCGAGTTCATGGAGTCGCTCAAGCGCTCGCTGTTCGGCTCCGAGGTCTTCATCTTCACGCCGAAGGGCGAGGTCAAGTCGCTCGAGCAGGGCGCCACGCCGCTCGACTTCGCCTACGAAGTCCACACCGAGATCGGCCACCGCTGCGTCGGCGCGAAGGTCAACCAGCGGCTCGTCCCGCTGCACTACGAGCTGAAGAACGGCGACATCGTCGAGATCCTCACCTCCAAGCAGGACCGCGGCCCGTCGCGCGACTGGCTGAAGGTCGTGCGCACGAGCCGCGCGCGCAACAAGATCAAGCACTTCTTCAAGCAGGAGTCGCGCCACGACTCCGAGCACCGCGGCCGCGAGGTCCTGCAGGCGCAGCTCAAGCGTGCCGGCCTGCCCGCCCAGAAGATCGTCGCGTCGGCCGTCCTCGCCGACGTGTCGCGCGAGCTCGGCTTCGACAAGGCCGAAGACTTCTACCTCGCGCTCGGCAACGAGCAGATCTCGCCGCAGATCGCCGTCAACAAGCTGATCGAGCGCTTCAAGGGCGATGCCGCCGAAGAGGCCCCCGAGACGACGTTCGACGACATCATCCAGCGCCAGCGCCGCCGGACGCAGCGCGGCTCGAAGGTCGGCATCCGCGTCGAGGGCGTCGACGACGTGATGGTCCGGCTCGCCAAGTGCTGCCGCCCGGTGCCAGGCGACGAGATCACCGGCTACATCTCGCTCGGCCGCGGCATCACGATCCACCGCGACGACTGCCCGAACGCCGCGGCGCTCCGCAAGAACGCCGAGCGCTTCGTCGAAGTCACCTGGGAGGGCGAGAACGAGACCGGCTTCCTGGTGGAGATCGAGGTGAACGGCTGGGACCGACACCGCCTGCTCGAAGACCTCTCGCGGACCTTCTCCGAGCACGGCGTCAACATCATCGAGGCCCGCTGCACCACCGTCGACGGCATGACCGCCAACCGGTTCGTCGTCGAGGTGCCCGACCCGCAGACGCTCAAGAACGCGATCAACAAGCTCCGCCAGGTCGACAGCGTCTTCGACGCGTATCGGTTGATCGCCGGTCAGAACGGCGAGTGAGCGGCGCGCACGTCGGCGCTAGTCGTCGCCGATCACGATCACGTCGATCGCGGAGTGCTTCCGCGCGGCTCGCGCCAGCCGGCCGTCAGCGGTGAGCAGGGGAGCGCCGCCGGGCGTGAGCGCTTCAGCAAGCGCGACGTACATCGCGTCGTAGGCCGAGACGTTCCGATGGAGTTGCCAAGCGCGAGGACGGAGCGCGGAATGGGCGTGGCGGGTGATGGGGAGCAGGTCGAGGTCCTCGAATGCGTCGGCAATGCGACCTGACTCGACCTGTTCTCGCAGCGCAAGAGCGCGCAACGCGTCGAGAACCTCGACGTCAATCAGATGGGGTGCGTGAAGGACGAAGTCACTTGCGGCGAAATGCGCGGCGATCGCGTCGCTGTAAGGGCTCGCGCGGGCCAGCTCGACGAGGACGCTGGCGTCGACGACGATCACGCGCGTTCCCGGCCCTCACGCACGAGGTCGGCTGAAGCGGGCCCGCCGATCGTCGGGCGATTCCGAAGACGCTCCAGAACTTCGGCCGGGGTCGGGTTGCGAGCCAGAGTGGGCAGGGCTCCGAGAATCAGCTCCGACATCGTGGTGCCTTCGCGAGCGGCGCGCAGTTTCAAGTCGCGATGCACGTCGTCGGGGACGTTGCGGATCTGGATCATCTTCACGAGGCCACCGTATGTGGTTAGCATCCTGACGGCCCAATTGGCTGGGCCAGGTGCAATGTGCGCCAGCTCTGCAGAATGGGCTAAAGGACCTAGGCCGATCGGCCGATGACATGTTCGAGCCTCGCTGACGCGGGGCTCGACTCGTTTCTGGGGCGGTCTACCCGCTGCCCGCTCGGCAGTCATCGGCGCTGGCGCGTCGGCCGCGGTCAGGTTTGCAGGAACGGTCCGCATATCTGACCGGGCGGGGCGGTGGTGGTGATGGTCCAAATCGGACGGTTGATGGGCTAGGCTCGCTGTCATGGAGCAGTTCAACCGCGGCCCGCTGATCTTCGACGTCCGAGAGGGCGGCCCGGCCGACGGCGAGCCGGTCGTGCTGCTCCACGGCTTCCCGCAAGACAAGGACTCGTGGAAGCACATCGAGCCGCTGCTCCATGAGGCGGGGCTGAGAACCTTCGTCTTCGACCAGCGCGGCTACTCGCCGCGTGCCCGCCCGAAGGGCCGCCGCGAGTACACCGGCGACAAGCTCGCCGACGATGTGATCGCACTGCTTGACGCTGCCGGGCTGGACTCGGCGCACATCGTCGGCCACGACTGGGGCGGGGGTGTCGCCTGGGGCGTGGCGAGCAACTTCCCGGACCGCGTCCGGTCGGTCACGGTCCTGTCGACGCCGCACCCGGGGGCGTTCGTCGCGGCCGGCCGCAAAAGCACCCAGGGGCTGAAGTCGTGGTACATGTTCGCGTTCCAGCTGTCCTGGCTGCCGGAGGTCTTCATCTCGAACCGCCGCCTCGCCGACGGCCTCAAGCGGTCGGGCCTGCCGGCTGAGCACGCCGACCACAACGCCAAGCTGATGGGCCAGCCCGGCGCCGCCACCGGTGCGATCAACTGGTACCGCGGCCTGCCGTTCACGATGCGCGAGCCGGTCCGCCGCACGCCGGTCCCCGCGACCTACGTGTGGGGCAACCAGGACGCCTACCTCGGTCGCTACGCCGCCGAGCACACGGCCGACTGGGTCACCGGGCCGTACCGGTTCGTCGAAGTCGACGGCCACCACTGGCTGCCCGAGACGCAGCCGGCGCGAATGGCCGAGCTCATCGCCGAACAGGTCAAGGCCGCCTCCGGCTCTGGCAGCGTGGCCGATCAGTCGCGCGCCGGCGCCGCCTGAGGCTCGTCGGTTGCTTGGCGGTCCCGCAGCGCCCAGCGCTCCGACACCTCGATTGCCGCAAGGGCGCAGGCACCGCCGAGGGCCCAGCCGCCGAGGACGTCGGTGGGGCTGTGGACGCCGAGCACGACGCGACTGAGCCCGACGAGCGCCGTGATCATCGCAGCGACGCCCAGTGCGACGGCGCGGCGCCGCGGCGTCGCGCGTGTACTGAACGCGAACGCCACCGCTAGCCAGAACGCGGCCGATTGCGCCGAGTGGCCCGACGGGTAGCCCGTCGCTGTCTCGATGACTTCAGCCAGCTCCAGCGGCGGCCGCGGCCGGCCGACGACGAGCTTGACCAGCGGGTCGACGATGGCGGCCAAGGCAAGCGCCCCTGCAGGCAGCAGCGCTCGGGCCCAGGGCGCGCCGCGCGAGCGCAGCAGCCAAGCAGCAAGCGTGCCGAGCGTCCCGAGCACGACGACGTTCCCTAGCCACGACACCGCACGTGCGATCGTCCCTAGCAGCGAAGTCCGGTCGCCGGCGATCGCCTCGACCACCGACAGGTCCGCGCGGGTAACCACGTTGTCGGCCGTCACGACCAGCGCGAGCAGGCTGACGAATCCGAGGGCGGCCAGGGCGAGGCAGAGCCGAGGTGATACGCGCGCCATCGCGCCAGACGTTAGGGCGAGGCCCAGCGTTGGCCGGCGGCCGGCCCGGTCAGCAGACGACGCGCAGCGCGCCCGGGCGCACCGTGAACGTCGCCTCGGTCACGTGTTTCCAGTAGTCGCCGTCGACCTGCATCGGCAGCGGCCGGTCGCAGCGGAACGTGACCTTGGGCGTGGCAGGAAGCGTGTCGATGCGCGGGTGACCTGAGGCGCGCACAGGGGAGAGCGTGCGGAACGTGACGGAGGGGACGTCGAGCCAACGCAGGCCGGGCATCAGGCCGACTGCGGCGAGGGTGCCGCTGTCGAGCGTCACGTCGGTCGCGAGCGTGAGGGGGCGCGGGCCGGCGTAGGTGTACGCCTCGGCGTTCTGGACGATCGCGGTGATCGCCCGCAGCTGGCGGCCGCCGGACTCGATGGTGATCCCGGCGTCGGCGCCGAAGTACTCGTCGCGGGCGACGCGGACGGCCTCAGCCCAGAAGGCGGTCCAGCGGAAGCGGTGCTTGCGGGCGAGGTCCTGGTCGACGAGTTCGACCACGGCCGCGTCGAGGCCGACGCCGACGGTAAACGAGAAGGGCCGCTCGTCGTCGATGTAGCCGAGGTCGATGGCGCGGGTGGCGCCGCCGAGCTGCACCACGCGGCGCGCCGCCTTGAGCCCGTCGCCGCCCATGCCGAGCTGCCTGGCAAGCACGCTGGCGTTGCCGCCCGGCAGGTGGGCGAGCGCCGTCTGCGTGCCGGCGAGCGCGCGGATCGCCTCGTTGGCGGTGCCGTCGCCGCCGTAGACGGCCACCACGTCGGCGCCGCCGAGGACAGCCTCCTGCGCGATCTCCGTCGCGTGGCCTTGGGCCTGCGTCTTCTGCAAGTCGACCTCGAACCGCTCCGACAGCGCCCCGCGGATCAGCCCGGTGCGTTTGGTGGAGACGGTCGTCGCCGTCGGATTGACGATCAGCGTGAGCCGGCTCTTCGTGGGCGCGCCGCCGCGCGCGGGGGACGGGGCAGGGGCGTGGTCGTGCGCGCCTTCGGCG
>JAEZDB010000410.1 GCA_023429855.1 Actinomycetes bacterium | reverse complement strand
CTGCTCTCCCGTACCCTTATCCGGATGGCCGACGCCCCCACGACCCCCGAGCCAACACCGGCCGCCGCGCCGCAGCGCTCGCTCCACGACACCTGGCAGCTCGCCGGGATCGACGTCCCGAACCGCGTGCTGCTCGCTCCGCTGGCTGGCATCGGCAACTGGTTCGTGCGCCTCCAGGCCCAGCGCCATGGCGCAGGCATGACGGTCTCGGAGATGGTCTCGAGCTTCGCGATCCACTACCGCAACGAGAAGACCTGCACGGAGCTGCTGCGCGTCGACGAGCGTGAGCGCAGCGGCGGCCCGCTGGCGATCCAGCTGTTCGGGCAGGACCCCGAGATCATGCGCTCGGCGGCCGCCTACGTCGCCGAGCACGCGCGCCCCGACGTGATCGACCTCAACATGGGCTGCCCCGTCCCGAAGGTCATGGGCTCGGGCGCCGGCGCCGCGATGCTCAAAGACCCCGACACCGCCGTGGCGGTCGCTGCCGCAGCCCGCGAAGGCTCGGGCCTGCCGGTCACGGTCAAGCTGCGCTCGGGCGTGAAGAAGGGCGACGCCGACGGCTACGAGGTCGCCAAGCGCCTGGTCGCCGAAGCGGGCGTCAGCGCCATCACGTTCCACCCGCGCTCGGCGCAGGTCCAGCACAAGGGCGAACCCGACCTCGAACTGGCCAAAGCGCTCGTCGCCGACCTGCCGGTACCGCTGATCCTCTCCGGCGGCATGAACGACCCCGAGTGGATCACCGACGCCTGGCAGCACACAGGGGCCGAGGCGATCATGCTCGCCCGCGGCGCCATGGGCGACCCGTGGCTCTTCGCCCGCGTCCTCGGCCTGCGCGAGAGCCAGCCGACCCGCGAAGAGGCCGTCGGCGAGCTGCTGTGGGTCATGGACCAGGCCGTCGCGCACCTCGGCGAGTCCCGCGCGACGGGCTACCTGCGCAAGTTCTACCCGTGGTACGTCGAGACGATCGACGGCGGTCACGAGCTGCAAAACGCCCTGCAGCGCGCCGCGACGATCGACGACGTTCGCGGCATCCTGCGCGAGGTCGCCGAGCCTGCCCCGGTCGACGAGCGCGGCCTGCCCGGCTCGGTGCTCCGCGGACCAGCCGTCGCCGCCTGACGCCAGACCTGCAGCTCACACGGCCCGTCGTTCAGACGCACGTTCCGCGCGCGGGCGGCACGACCCGGTGGCCGTCTGGACCGGGCGGCGGTTGCCGTCCGGCGCCCTGTTATGCTCCGCCGCTCGCCACGGGGCCTACCCCTCGTGGCCGCCCCAGGTTCGCCTGGTAACCAGCCCCATCTGACGAACGATCAAGCAGCCCTCATGTCGCGCGACGTCATCCTCACCCGCGAAGGCCTCCAGAAGCTGCAGGCCGAGCTCGATCACCTCGAAACGGAGGGCCGCCGCCAGGTGGCCGACCGCATCAAGGAAGCTCGCGACTTCGGCGACATCTCGGAGAACTCCGAGTACGACGACGCCAAGAACGAGCAGGCGCAGATCGAGTCGCGCATCATCCAGCTGCAGGACCGCATCCGCTCGGCCACCGTCGTCGACCACGACGACGTCTCCACCGACGTGGTCCAGGTCGGCTCGACCGTCGACTTCACCGACGAAGCGACCGGCAAGGCGCAGAAGTTCACGATCGTGGGCTCCGCCGAGGCCGCCCCGGGCGAAGGCAAGCTGAGCAACGAGTCACCGGTCGGCAAGGCGCTGCTCGGCCACAAGCTCGGCGCGGTCGTCACGGTCCACCTGCCCAAGGGCGACCCGCGCAAGCTCAAGATCAACAAGATCGACGTCGGCATCTAGCTAGGTTTCGCTCCATGGGCGAGACCCAAGCCTGGGCTGACGAATTCAACGACCTGCTCGTCGCGCTGAAAGGCGCGGCCGGCCCGGTCGCGCGCGACCCGCAAGACCAGGCAGCCGCGCAGGCTGCGCTGGCCGCGGCGACCGCGATGCACGACCACCTCGCGCAGACCGTCGAGCTGCCCGCGGGCCTCGACGCCTGGCGCAACGAGATCGAGTCGTCGCTCACCGAGCCCAAGGCCGGGATCGTGCAGCTCGCCAGCGGCGTTGGCGGCGTAGAGGGCGAAGACCCGCGCGCGCTGACGAAGCCGCTCTCCGTGTGGCTGCGTGGCGTCGACAAGGACTGGAAGGCCAAGCGCCGCGAGCTCGCCGAGCTCGAGGAACAGGCCGCCGCCTCCCGCGCCGAAGCCGAGATCCTCGGTGCACGCCGCGGCCGCCTCGACGCGCTGCGCGCCGACGGGATCGAGCCGTTCCCGTACTCGTTCGACGGGGCCGAGCCGATCGCAACCGTCCGCGAGGCGCACGCGGCGCTCGAAGCGGGCGCCGAGACCGAGCAGCGCCACCGCGTCGCGGGCCGCCTGGCTACGCGGCGCGACCAGGGCGGCATGAGTTTCCTGGATCTCTACGACCGCTCGGGCCGCATCCAGCTGCAGGCCCGCGAGGACGCCCTCGACGCCGCGACCTACAAGCTGCTGACCGACCTCGTCGACCTCGGCGACCTGCTCGGCATCGAGGGTCGCGCGTTCGTCTCCAAGCGGGGCGAGCTGACGCTGCAGATCGAGTCGGCCGAGATCCTCGCCAAGGCGCTGCGTCCGCCGCCCGACAAGCGCCACGGCCTCCAAGACATCGACGCGAAGTACCGCCAGCGCGAGGTCGACCTGCTCTCCAACGAGGAGAGCCGGGCGACGTTCATCGCGCGTTCGCGCGTCGTCTCCTCGCTGCGCCGCGCGCTCGACGACGACGGGTTCCTCGAGGTCGAGACGCCGATCCTGCAGACGCTCTACGGCGGCGCCTCCGCTGAGCCGTTCGTCACGTTCCACAACGCCCTGGACCGCAAGCTCTACCTGCGGATCGCGCCGGAGCTGTACCTCAAGCGCTGCCTCGTCGGCGGCCTGGAGCGCGTCTACGAGATCGGCAAGAACTTCCGCAACGAGGGGCTCAGCCCCAAGCACAACCCGGAGTTCACCGCGATCGAGTGGTACGAGGCCTACGCGGAGTACCACGCCGCTGCCGACCGCACGGAGCGGCTCGTGCGTGGCGCAGCGGTCGCCGCGGGCTACGACTTCGAGGCCGAGGGCGCCATCCGCTTCGACCTGCCGTGGCGTCGCGTGACCTTCCGTGACGCGGTGCTCGAGGCGACGGGCATCGACCTGCTCGCGCACTTCGAGCACCGCCGCCCCGACGGCCGCTACGACCTGCCCGGCGCGACCGGCGAGAAGACCGGGGCGACCGGCGACCAGGACGCGTTCCTGCGCGCCCAGGTCCTCGCCCGGCCGAAGATCGCGAAGGAGATCGACGGCTTGAATGACCTCTCGTGGCCGCAGCTGGCCGACGAGCTGCTCGGCACCTTCGTCGAGCCGACGCTGATCCAGCCGACGTTCATCCTCGACCACCCCGTCGAGCTCTCACCGCTGGCCAAGCGCCACCGCACGATCGAGGGGCTCACCGAGCGGTGGGAGGCGTACGCGAACGGCGTCGAGATCGCCAACGCGTTCTCCGAGCTCAACGACCCCGACGAGCAGCGCGAGCGCTTCGAGGCGCAGAACCGCTACTCCGAAGGCGGCGACGCCGAGGCGCAGCCGTACGACGAGTCGTTCGTGCAGGCGCTGGAGTCGGGCATGCCGCCGGCCGCTGGCGTGGGCGTCGGCATCGACCGCCTCGTGATCATCCTCACGGGCTCCAAGACGATCCGCGACGTGATCCTCTTCCCGGCCCTGCGCGAGCAGTAGCCGGACACCCCCGCGCGGCGGCGGAGGCCGCTGCACACCCCCGCGGGCTTAGCGAGCCTACGCCCCTGCGGCGTTTGAGCGCGCCACACCCAAACGCCACGCCGGGTGGCGAATCAACCCGATTGGGCGGCTCTATCGGTGGTCGAATCGGGTCGATTGGACGGCGGGTGGCGAATCAACCCGATTGGGCGGCTCTATCGGTCGTCGAATCGGGTCGATTGGACGGCGCAGCTCGCTAGCCGGCGATGCGGAGTTTCGCCGACGAACCGGTGATCAGACGAACGAGGTCGGCCTCGAGCTGAGCAAGGTCGTGATCAAAATCCCACTTGGTGATTCGGACCGTCGGGACACCATGCATCAGCGTGCGCCGGTCCCCGGCGCGGTCGCGGTGGTGCTTGCCGCGCGGCCGGTGTGCCCAGTAACCGTCGAATTCGATGATCAGGGGTACCAGCGGGTAATAGGCGTCGACTTCCTTGGTGGCGAACGGCGGCTTTGTGTTCCACAGAGGCTCAGGCAGCCCGAGCCGCTGGATGAGGTCGCGCAGCCATTCTTCACCGATGCTCTTGAACTCGGCAGGGGTGACGCCGGTATGCCGCGCTTCAAGCGCCTTCAGCCGTTTGCGAACCTTGCGGCTTCGCTCAGCGTCGGCAGCCTCGCCCAGCTGCCAGACTTCGAGCTTGCGCTGCACCCTGGCTTCGTCGATCCAGGCATCAAGCTGGCGCTCGCCCCCGGGAGTGCGCGGAAGCGTGGCGGCGAAGTCACGGATCGTACGTGGCACCGTGGTCGCCCGTACAGCGCTGCGGTACGTGGCTTCGCGTTCGACATCGAAGCGACGTGTGGGGTGGACCGAGTACCACGCCGTCGAGAGGTTGCCCGCGGAGGCGTCGACGAGCACGTTCACGTGCGACGGATCGGTCGGCAGCCAGCGCAGCGAGATGCCTTCCCAAGACATAGCCGAGTTCAGGCAGATCGCGAGACCGGTCGTCGCGCCGAGTGCGGATCGGATCGCCGTGATCCCGGTGCGGGGCGCCCCGGCCAGCCGATAGGCGCCGTTTCCGTCGGCCCTCAAGAAGTTGTCCGGCCCGACCAGGCGGTCGATGGTGCGTGCGGCGACGCCTGCCGCGCGGAGGTCCTTCCGGAGCACGACCCCGTCGCACTCCAATTCGCCGATCAAGCGACGCGCTCGAGCGAGTGCGGTCTCCGGTGCTGGTCGCCGTCTGACCCGTGAGGCAGGTGATTCGGGGCCGGGGTGCTGGCCATGGTTTGCAGGACTCGAGAAAGAGGTCACTACTAGTAAGAGGGTCTGGCGGACCGAAATTCGCCCCCCTCAAGCGGAAATCAGCAGCGCGGGGCGGGCAATCAACCCGATCGAACCGCCATATCCGTCGTCGAATCGGGTCGATTCGCGACGGGCGGCCAATCAACCCGATCGAACCGCTATATCCGTTGTCGAATCGGGTCGATTCGCGGAAGCCCAGGCTTGGCCCCCCGGGATGACCCCCGGACTGACCCGGGCGGCGCCACCTAGAGCAACGCGGGCCGCGCAAACGCGCCCGCGCCCGGCCGCGCCCCGGCGCCCGGGATGATCCCGTCGGCGTCGGTGCCGAGCCACTGCTCCAGCAACGCGGAGTAGATTCCGCGGAAGTCGCTCGTCGCCCGCAGGTTCCCGTCGTGCATGAGCCCGGCGCCGGTCGTGCCGTAGGCCTTGAGGCCCGGGAACTCGCCGATCAGGCCCTGCTTGACGGACTTGCCGATGACCATCGCGGTGCCGGCGGCGCCGTGGTCGCAGCCGCTTGACCCGTTCTCCTGCGGGCGGCGGCCGAACTCGCTCCACACGAGCATCACGACGCGGTCGTCCTGGCCACGGGCTTTGAGGTCGGCCCAGAAGGCCTTGATCGCCTGCGTGGTGATCCGCAGGTTGTTGCTGAACCCGGGCTCTTGCCCCGAGTGGGTGTCGAAGCCGCCGTGCGCCCGCAGCGCCATCGCGCGGACGGGCAGCGCGTTGCCGCCGACCCGCGTGCTGAGCAGGCGTGCCGCGTCCTTGAGCTGGTCGACGAACGGACTCGTGGCGGTCGGGTACGGCGCAGCCGTTGCCACCGGCACGCCCGACGCCGAGGCGAGGTCGTCGACGAGCGTCATCGACGCGGTCGCGACCATCCGTGCGACGTCGCGTTCAGCGTCGCCGCTGGCGACCCCGCCTGCGGCCCGCAGCTCCGACGCGGCCTGGCCCGGCAGGTCGCCCCAGGCGCCGGGGTACCAGTACTTGTAGTTGTCGATGTCGTTGATCGCCGCGACCGGCACCTTGGCGGTCGCGAGCGTGGGCGAGAGGGTGCTGCCCATCGTGACGCCCTGGATCGGCACGTTCGGCTTGCCGACGCGGTCGAGGTAGCGGCCCATCCAGCCGGTGTCGCCGGCGACGTCGAGCGCGCCAACCTCCCAGAAGTGCCGGCTCGTGAAGTGCGAGTAGTTCGGCGACGCGTAGCCCACGGCCGGCGCGAGCGCGACGCCGACGGCCGGGTCGTCCCACAGGTCGCGCAGGGCGAGCGCGGCGGGATGCCACGACAAGCTCGGGTCTCCGGCAAACGTGGCGGTCTTCGCCGGGTCGATCGTGCCCATCAGCTTCGGGCGCAGCGCCTGCGCCCGGGCCAGGTGTGCGCTGCCCAGCGGCGCGAGGAGACTCAGCGAGTCCCAGCCGCCGTCGACGAACACCGAGATGACGACCTTGTGCTCGCCGAGCGCGTCGTTGATCGCCGCCTCGACGCGGTCCGCGCCCGTCAGCGCGGAACCTCCGTAGACGGCCATGCCAAGCCCGAGCGAGCGCAGCATCATCGAACGGCGGCTGAGGCCCGTGCCGGCGGGGTCGGGCATGCCGGCCTCGATCGCGGGTAGGCCGGCGCCAGCGAGCGCGTGCGAGCGGGCGTAGTCGTTGCAGTGCTGGTGGTTGCTCATGGCGGTCGGTGGAGAGGGGGGGCGATCGGAGGGCTAGGAGACGTGGAAGTCGGGCGCGGTCGCCACGAGCTGTCGCAGCACGTTCTGGCGGTTGCAGTTGAAGTTCTCGGCGTTGTAGTAGGGCGCGACGTTCTTGACCCACGGCTTGTTGGCCACCGTGAGCAGCAGGTCGTAGTGCGCCTGCGAGATCACCGGGTTGCCCCAGAAGGCCAGTGCGCTCGCGATCGCCTCGGCGGCGGTCTCGGTCTTGCCCTTGTAGTCGGCGGCGACGAGCGGCTTTGCATTGGTGAGCGTCGCGACGGCGCTCCAACGAGCGGAGAACGTCGACGTGTTCATCCACGCGCGGTCGTTCCAGCCGGCGACGCTCGGCGGCTGCCCAAGCATCTGCCCCGCGACCTGTGTGCGCCAGATCCAGCCGTCGTTTTCGATGCCGAGCTTGCGAGCACGCAGCAGGCCCGCCATATAGACCGCGGGCGGTTTCGTCATCGACGCGCCGCGATACAGATCGGGGTGGAGCAGGATCGCCTCGACGAGCTTGTCGAGACGCTCGCCGCTCGAGCGGTAGAGCGCCTCGAGCGCCGCCTGCGTCTCAGGCGCCGGCTGGGTCGGGATGAAGTACGACCACAGCTTGAGCACCACGAACGACGAATGCAGCGGGTGGTCGACGACCGCGTTGACGGCGTCGGTCGCGGTCAGGGCGCCGGTCCGCGCGTGGGGCTTGCCGGCAAAGACCGTCTTGACGCCGCCGTCGAAGCGCGTGCTGTCGAAGCGGAAGTTGTAGTACCGCAGCTCCTCGGACCAGTCGTTGCGCCACCCGGTGAAGGCGCGCGCGAGTTCACGCACGTCGGCTTCGGTGTAGGCGCCGCGGTCGGCGCCAAGGGCGTACAGCTCCATCAGCTCGCGGGCGTAGTTCTCGTTCGGCGCCCACTTGCCGCTCCAGCTGCCGTTGAGGAAGATCAGCATGCCCGGGTCGACGGTGACCTTCTGGAGCAGCTGCCGAAACGAGCCGCGCCAGTTCGCCCGCAGCAGGGCGATGTGCTCGTAGGTCAGCCGCTTCTCGACCGAGGCCTCGCTCACCCCGAACCAGTCGTGCAGCACGAGCGTCATCCGCTCGGTGAGCGAGTCCGTTGAGCGGACCATGCGGTCCATCCACTCCAGGTGGGTGTGCCCCCACTTGTCGAGCGGTGCGAACGTTCCGCCCACGAGGTACGACCCCGTCGGTGCCGGTCCGTCAAGCACGGCGGGTCCGGGGTTCAGCAGCTTCGCAACGGCGCCCTTCAGGCCCAGGGCGGCAAGCGCCTCAGCCTGGCCGGGCTTTGGCCCGAAGCCCGCGCGGAAGAGCAGTCGCTGCGCCTGGGCGACGCCGAACGCGCCGTCATAGACCTGCAGGCCGGACGCTGGCGCGGCGAGCTTTACGGGGGCGGTGTCGATGACCGGCGCCGTCGTCGTGCCCGCGGTGCCCGACGGATCGGGCGCGCCCGGGGCGCTGACGGGGCTGGGATTCGGGACCGGAGCGGAGACCGGAGCTGCGGCCGGAAAGGGCGTGGGGAAAGCGGAGGGGACCGAAGCGGTCGCCGGCGGTGCGGCGATGGCGCCGGCGGGCGATGGGCGCCGCGCCGTCGCCGTCGACTTCTTCTTCTTCGGCACGGTGCACTTGCGGCGCTTGCGCTTGGGTTTGCGCAGGTCCTTCGCGGTGCAGACCGGGAGCTTCTTGCTCTTCTTCTTGGACTTCTTGGCCGTCCTGGCCGCGGTCTTGGTGGGCATCTCTGCTTCACCATCGGGCCGTTCACCGTGGCGCCTTACCGTGCTGGTCGAAATTGGCACCCAGTCGATCGACGAATGCACGACCGCAAGTTTGGGCGGTCTCAGCCGAGCCTCTCGCGGGCGTGGGCGCGAGCTTGCGGACGGGTCGACAGGAGCGTCGCTGCCCAGGCGTGGCCTACCTCAGCGGACGCTCGCGACCGCCTCGACACGGCCCGCCGGATACCGCGGACCTCACCAGATGGTGAACGGACGGCGTCGTCCCGTGGCCGTGGTTGTAGAGTGGCGGTACGCGTTGCTGCCAAAGACCAGCTCAGACATTCGCCCCGGCGGCCGATGACTTGGGAAGAGGCGCACCGCGCACGGAAGGCCATGTGGCCGGAGTGGAGGACTGCCACCAATGTTCGAGCGATTTACAGAGCGCGCACGCCAGGTCATTGTCCTCGCGCAGGATGAAGCCCGCACGCTGAAGCACAACTACATCGGGACCGAGCATGTCCTTCTTGGCTTGCTCCGCGAGGAACAGGGCTTGGCGGCCCGAGCGCTCGAAGGTCTCGACATCACCGTGGAACGGGTCCGTGCGCAAGTCGTGCGTATCGTCGGCTCCGGTGAAGAGGTGACTACGGGCCAGATCCCGTTCACCCCGAGAGCAAAGAAAGTCCTCGAGCTCGCGCTTCGAGAAGCGCTGAGCCTCGGCCACAACTACATCGGCACCGAGCACCTGCTGCTCGGACTGGTGCGCGAGAACGAGGGCGTTGCTGCGCGCATCCTCCTCGACTTCGACGCCGACGCCGAGAAGATCCGCGGCGAGGTCATTCGCATGCTGTCGGGCCCCAGCGGCCGCCGGCAGGGCGAAGCCGCCGGTTCGGGCGGCGGCTCCGGTTCGGCGAGCTCGTCGGGTTCCGGCGAAGGCAAGAAGTCGAGCAAGCTGCTCGACCAGTTCGGCCGTAACCTCACCAAGCTCGCGCAAGACGGCAAGCTCGATCCGGTCGTGGGCCGGGCCACCGAGGTCGAGCGGATCATGCAGATCCTCTCGCGCCGCACGAAGAACAACCCGATCCTCATCGGCGAGCCGGGTGTCGGCAAGACGGCTGTCGTCGAGGGTCTCGCCCAGGCGATCATCGCCGGCGACGTGCCCGAGCTCCTGCGCGACAAGCAGATCTACACCCTCGACCTCGCTGCCCTCGTGGCCGGTTCCAAGTACCGCGGTGAGTTCGAGGAGCGCCTCAAGAAGGTGATGAAGGAGATCACCCAGCGCGGCGACATCATCCTGTTCATCGACGAGATCCACAACCTCGTCGGCGCCGGGGCGGCCGAGGGCGCGATCGACGCGGCCTCGATTCTCAAGCCGGCCCTCGCCCGCGGCGAGCTGCAGACCATCGGCGCCACCACGCTCGACGAGTACCGCAAGTACCTCGAGCGCGACTCGGCCCTCGAGCGTCGTTTCCAGCAGATCCGCGTCGAGCAGCCCACCGTCGAGCAGACGGTGCAGATCCTCCAGGGTCTGCGCGATCGCTACGAGGCGCACCACCGCATCGACATCACCGACGACGCCCTCGAGGCGGCCGCGGAGCTGTCGGATCGCTACATCTCCGACCGTCAGCTGCCCGACAAGGCGATCGACCTGATCGACGAGGCCAGCTCGCGTAAGCGCATCAAGTCGATGAGCTCGCCGCCGGTGCACCGCGAGCTCGAAGACGAGATCGAGGAGGCGCGCCGCGCCAAGGAAGCCGCGATCGAGGCCCAGGAGTTCGAGAAGGCCGCCAGCCTGCGCGACGACGAGCGCAAGCTCGTCGCCAAGAAGCGCGAGCTCGAGGACGAGTGGCAGGCCGGCGAAGGCGACGGCGAACGCGCGTCGATCGGCGAGGAAGAGGTCGCGGAGATCGTGTCCATGTGGACCGGCATCCCCGTCTTCAAGCTCACCGAAGCCGAGACGCAGAAGCTCATCCGCATGGAGGAGGAGCTGCACAAGCGCGTCATCGGCCAGCAGGCTGCGGTCGAAGTCATCTCCAAGGCGATCCGCCGCTCGCGTGCCGGGCTCAAGGATCCCAAGCGCCCGACCGGTTCGTTCATCTTCCTCGGCCCCTCAGGTGTCGGTAAGACGGAGCTCGCTCGCACGTTGGCCGAGTTCCTCTTTGGCGACGACGAGGCGATGGTCCGCATCGACATGTCGGAGTACATGGAGAAGCACGCCGTCTCGCGCCTCGTCGGCTCGCCTCCCGGCTACGTCGGGTACGACGAGGGCGGCCAGCTGACCGAGGCCGTGCGCCGCAAGCCGTACTGCGTGCTCCTGCTCGACGAGATCGAGAAGGCTCACCCCGACGTCTTCAACCTGCTCCTGCAGATCCTCGAGGATGGTCGCCTGACCGACTCGCAGGGCCGCACGGTCGACTTCCGCCACGCGATCGTGATCATGACGTCGAATATCGGCGCCAGCGAGATCGCCAAGGGGACCCCGCTCGGGTTCACCGTGGTCGAAGACGACATGGGCGTCTCCTACGACGAGATGAAGGGCCGCGTGATGAGCGATCTCAAGCGCGCGTTCCGTCCTGCGTTCCTCAACCGCATCGACGACGTCATCGTCTTCCACAAGCTCCAGAAGGACGAGATCAAGCAGATCATCGATCTCCTGCTGCTGCGGATCCGCGAGTCGCTCACCGAGCGCGAGCTCCAGCTCGACCTTACGGACGCGGCGAAGGACTTCCTCGTCGACAAGGGCTGGGACCCGGGCATGGGTGCCCGTCCGCTGCGCCGCGCGATCCAGCGCTACATCGAAGATCCGCTCTCGGACTTCGTGCTCCGCAACTCGATGGAGTCGGAGGCGGGCAAGACCGTCCTCGTCGACCACGTGATCGGTGGCGAGAACGACGGCGAGCTGACCCTGACATTCGTTGAGGGCGAGCGCAAACCGGTTGCGGTGGGCGTCACGACCGACGACGATGCTCCCAACCTCACCAAGACCGACGACGGCTCAGAGTCCACGCAGAGCGCGGACAGCCCAGAGAAGAGCTAACGCTCCCTCCGAGGCTCACTCCAAAGAGAAGCCGTCGCCCAGAAGCCCCGCCGCCCCGCCCCCCGGGCGGGGGGGGGGGGCGGGG
>JAEZDB010000388.1 GCA_023429855.1 Actinomycetes bacterium | reverse complement strand
CCGCTAGGCGAAGGGAGGAATGAGCCGGAGGAGCACCCCGCCCCCGCGCGTCAACCCAACTAGAGGACCGGCAAGTACCGGTCAAGCTCCCAAGCGTGAACCTGCACTCGGTATTCTTCCCATTCATTCCGCTTCAGCTCGAGGAAGCGGTTGAGCATGTGCTCGCCGAGGATGTTGAGCATGAGCTCGGAGTTCTCGGCTTTGAGGAGGGCGTCGGAGAGGTTCTCGGGGAGCTGCTCGATGCCAAGGCGGCGGCGCTCTTCGCCGCCGACGTGGTAGAGGTTGCGCTCCATCGGCTCGGGCAGCTCGTAGCCGTGTTCGATGCCGTTGAGGCCCGCGTGCAGCAGGGCTGCGAGGGCCAGGTACGGGTTGCAGGCGGGGTCGGCGGAGCGCGTTTCGACACGTGGGCCGCCGGATTCGACGCGGTCGAGGCCGCCGACGCGGATCATCGCTGAGCGGTTGCGCTGCGACCAGGCGACCCAGACGGGCGCTTCGTAGCCTGGCACGAGGCGCTTGTAGGAGTTGACCCACTGCGCGAGCAGGATCGACAGCTCGCTGGCGTGGCGCAGCTGGCCGGCGATGAACTGGCGGCCGACGTCGGAGAGGCGCTTGGGGTCGGCGTCGTGCGCGAAGGCGTTCTTGCCGTCTTTGACGAGGATCTGGTCGAGGTGCAGCCCGGAGCCGTTCTCCCCGGCGAGGGGGCGCGGCATGAAGGTCGCGTGCCAGCCGGCGGCCAGCGCGTACTCCTTGACGGTGATGCGCGTGGTGATGATGTCGTCGGCGGCAGCGAGCAGATCGCCGGAGACAATCGCGATCTCGTGCTGGCTCGGGCCGGACTCGTGGTGGCTGGCAGACACCTCGACGCCGATCTGATCGAGCGCGAGGACCGTGGCGCGGCGCACGTCGTTGCCGGCGTCCATCGTGGTGAGGTCGAAGTAGCCGCCGGAGTCGAGCGTCTTGGTGCCGCCGGCCTCGGCGAAGAGGTAGTACTCGAGCTCGGCGGCGAGCTTGACGCCGTCGAAGCCGAGGCGCTCGGCGCGCTGGATGGCGCGGCGCAGCACGTGGCGGGAGTCGCCTTCGTACGGCAGGCCGCTCGGCGTGGAGACGTCGCAGATCAGGCGGGCTGCGGCCTGTTCGTTGGGGCGCCAAGGCAGCACGGCGAGCGTGCTGGCCTGGGGGCGGGCGACCATGTCGGACTCTTCAACGGCGTTGAAGCCGGTGACCGACGAGCCGTCGAACTCGATGCCGTCGGTGAAGGCCGTCTCGAGGCGGTCCGCGTTGATCGCGAACGACTTGAGCTGACCGAGGATGTCGGTGAACCAGAGGTGGATGAAGCGGACGTCGCGCTCAGCGACGGTACGCAGGACGGCTTCAACCTGCTGCGAGTCAGACCCCATGCCCCGGACCCTATCGGCCGTGGCGGCTAGGCCGCTCTGCCAGTGCGGCGAATCGCACCGGGGGCGCTACGGCAGCAGCGCGGCGGCGTCGGCCGAGGCGGTGCCGAGGGAGGCGAGGATCATCAGGAGACCGAGGGCGACGGCCCAGAGAATGAGGCGGTCCGGCGATGCGACGAGGGAAGCGGCGCCTTCGCGGGCGCGACGGCCGCGGATCTCCTTGACCTCGCGAACCTGCGGCGGCAGGGCGGCGTCGGGGCGGCCGGTGATGGTGACGGTGGGGCGCTCGCCGGGGGCGCGGCGGACCTGCTGGGCGCGGCGCAGCAGCTGGTGCTGCGGGGCGACGTCGACGAGGGTCGCGCGGGGGCGCTCGGGGCGAGCGGCGGCGCGAGGTTTGGGCGTGCTGCGGCGACCGTCGTGGCGGGCCTCTTGCTCGAACCAGTCGGTCGCGCGGGCCCGGTCGCCGCGGGTGCGGCGTGCCGGTGCGCGGCTGGCTACGGCGGCAGCACGAGTGCGGGCGGAGCGCTCGCGGGCTGAGACGCTGGTGGTGCCGGCGGCAGGTGCCTCGAGGCTGCGCAGCGCGCTGCTGGTCGGCGTCGCGGCGGTGGGGGCGTCGTCGCGCAGGTGCGCCACATCCGCCCACCATGGGCGTGCGTTTGAGTTGCTCTGGAGGTGATCCATTGGTGCTTCTGGTGCCTGCGAGGTCAGCTGACGGGCTCGCGACCGGTAAGCCGCTACGCGCGTTCGACGCGCGATTCGCCCCAAGTGGGGGGATTGGGTCCCCCGCTCCGGTGCCTGCAGCACCGGATTCGGCATGAGCGAACGTAGCAACTCCAAGTCCTTCCGTTGCAGGCAATCCTGCACCAGTGGCCGGACGGATCCGTGATCTCGGTCACACCGGAAGGTGGCGAACCGCGAGTTTGGCGATCGAGGACCTCTGCTGCCGGCCCGGCTTTTCGGGACTTCGAGCTGGAGATCGGCGCCGGGCCACCTGGACGCTCGGCTGAGCTCGCAGCCGGGACCCGAGTTTATGAAACGCAGTTCATTTAACGCTGCGCACCACGCCCGGGTCTGCTTCAGGGGGAGCGGCGCCGGCCAGCGACCTCTTCGAGGTAGCGGGCCACGGCCCGCGCCCCTTGGGGGCCAGAGAGGCCGGCCGGCATCTGCCCTCTGCCCCGTGCTCGGCCGCTCAGCACGGCGTCGACAACGGTGTCGTAGCTGGGCTCGAGTGCGTCGAGGTTCGGTCCGATCGTCGACGAGGCCCCAGCGTCGGCGAGGGTGTGGCAGCGCTTGCATGCGCTCGTGAACAGGTCGCGTCCCTCCACCTCTTGGTCGGTGAGGCGTGCGCCCGTATTGGAGACGTGCTCGCGCTCACCCGCGGAATAGAACACGGTGAGGGCTGGGAGCACGATGGCAAGCAGCACGGCCGAGAGGACGGCGCAGACGCCGACCCATCGGGGCCAGGCGTCGAGCTCTTGGCCGCGTGGCCGAACGCGCACGCCGTAGATCGCGGCTCCGGCGAGCAGGGTGGCTAGCCAGAGGACGGCGAGGACGGCGAGCAGCACCGCTCCCAGGCTAGACATCCCGCATGGGCACAGCGCCTGGGCGCGAACGGGCGCTCAGCGGCGTCGCCCTTGCGCAAACGACATGACGGGCGGCGCGACCGAGCGGAACTCGCTGGCGTCGTCTTCGCCGTCGGCCGGCCCGGCACCGGGCTGCGGATCGGCGGGCGGGCTTGGCAGCCGTCGAAGCTGCGCCTCCTGCTTGCGGGCAAGCCCGGCTTCGAGCGGGATCTGCTCGGCGACGCGCCGCTGCGGCGCCGGCGACGCAGCACCCGTCAGGCCCTCAAGCGACTGCACGACGATGTTGATCGCACCGCCAGCGGCGGCGTGCCGCTCCAAGCGGCCAGTGGCGATCACGAGCGGCTCGCTGCGCACGAGCAGGCGGTGCCGCTCGGCAACCTGCGGCGCGATGATCAGGTTGGTCGTTCCGGATTCGTCTTCGAGCAGCATGAAGGTGACGCCCTTGGCCGTTCCGGGACGCTGGCGCGCAACGACGAATCCCGCGACGACGACCGGCGTGCCGTGACGCAGCGCGAAGAGGTCTTCGCTCTTGGTCACCTTGCGCCGGTTCAGCCGCTGGCGCAGCAGCGAGAGCGGGTGCTCACCGGTGGTGAGACCGGTCGTCGCGTAGTCGGCGACCATCGCCTGCCAGCGCGACATCGGCGAGAGCGCCGGCACCTCGGGCAGCCCGAGCGGCAGCGCCAGCTGCACCCCGCCCTTGACGCGCCCTGCTGGCACCGCGACGCCGAGCTGCCACAGCGCATGGCGCCGGTCGCCGCCGGCAAGGCCGTCGCAGACGCCTGACCAAGCAAGCTGCTCCAGCGCGGCGCGGCCTGCACCGGCGCGCGCGGCGAGATCGTCGAGGGAGCGGAACGGGCCACCGCGTTTGCGCTCGGCGACCAGCGCCTCCACGTCGCGCTCGCGCACGCCGAGCACGTAGCCCAGCCCGATCCGCACCGCGCTCGCATGCGGGCCTGCCACCTTCGCCTCCTCGATCGTGCAGCCGACGTCGCTGCGGTTGATGTCGGGGGCGAGCACCTGGATGCCGCGGCGCTGGGCCTCGTGCACCAGCGTGTCGGGCGGGTAGAAGCCCATCGGCTGCTCATCCAGCAGCGAACAGAGGAACTCGGGGCCGTAGTGCACGCGCAGCCAGGTCGACTGGTAGGCCAGCACCGCGAACGCCGCCGAGTGCGCCTTCGGAAACCCGAAGCCGGAGAACCCGAGCACCTTCGCGAAGATCGCCTCGGCGAGCTCCTGGGTGACGCCCGGGTGGGTCCGCATCGCTCCCTCCACGAACCGCGCCTGGTGCGCTTTGAGGGCCGCCTCGCTGCGTTTGCGGCTCATCGCCCGCCGCAGCGACTCGGCCTCGCCTGCGGTGTAGCCCGCAAACGACTGCGCGACCTCGAGCACCTGGTCCTGAAAGATGATCGTGCCGAGCGTCTCCTCCAGCGGCCCCTTCAGCGACGGGTGCTCGTAGGGGATCTCGTAGTCCGGGTCGAGCCGCCGGCGCTGGCGGCGCTCGATGTAGGGGTTGATCGCGCCGCCGGTGATCGGTCCGGGCCGCACGATCGCGACCTGCACCGTGAGGTCGTCGAGCGTCTCCGGGCGGGTGCGCATGAGCGAGCCCATCTGCGCGCGCGACTCGATCTGGAAGACGCCCATCGTCTCGGCGGCCTGCACGGCGCGGTAGACCTGCGGGTCGTCGAAGTCGATCCGCGAGAGGTCGATCTGCTTGCCACGCACCGTCGAGATGAGCTCGACGCACCGCTCCACGCACGAGAGCATCCCGAGGCCGAGCAGGTCGATCTTGAGGAAGCCCGCGTCGCTGCAGGAGTCTTTGTCCCACTGCAGCACCTGCCGACCCTCCATCGCCGTGGGGACGATCGGGCAGCACTCCAGCACCGGCTGGGTCGCGACGATCATGCCGCCCGGGTGCTGACCCAGATGGCGTGGCAAGCCCTGCGCCTCACGCGCCAGTCGGCAGAGCCAGGCCCAGCGGCCCGTCTGACTGCGGCCGGAGCCGAGCGCGAGGTCGACGTCTTCCTCGATGCGGTTCGTGCTCCAGCCGTCGGTGGCCTGGGCGACTCGGGCCACCTCGGCCGGCGGCAACCCGAGCGCGAGGCCGAGATCGCGGACGGCGCCACGAGCCCGATAGCCGGGGTGCGTGGCGACGAGCGCGGTGTGCTCACGGCCATAGCGCTCGTGGATGCGCGGAATCAGCACCTCGCGGATGTCGCGCGGGAAGTCGAGGTCGATGTCGGGGAAGGCGGTGAGCTCTTCGTTGAGAAAGCGGCCGAGGAGCAGGTCGCTCTCGATCGGGTCCACATGCGAGAGGCCTGTGAAGTAGCAGACGATCGACGACACCGAGGAGCCGCGGCCTCGGCCTGGCGGCAGCAGCGAGCGGGCATTGCCGGTGCCGCGCACCTCTACGGCGACCTCGCGCGCGAGCTCGAGGATGTCGCGGTGGAGCACGAAGAAGCCCGCCAGGCCGTGGCGATCGATGATCCGCAGCTCGTCTTCAAGGCGGCCGCGGGCCTCGGCGCGGTGCCGCGAGCCGGGCGGGTAGCGCAGGTCGAACTGGGACTCGCAAGCCTCGCGCAGCGTCTGCAGCATCGTGGGGTCGTCGGCCCCGGGATAGCGGTAGCCCAGGTCGCGCGTGAGGTCGAACGCGGCGCAGCGCTGCGCCAGGCGGCCTGTCTCGGCCAGGGCCTCGTCGAGCCCGCTGAAGCGGCGCGCCATCACCTCGGGAGCGACGAGCACGTGGGCGTGGTTGCCGCGGCGCTGCGCCTCGCTCGCATCCAGGCTCGTTCGCAGGCGCGCAGCAACGAACGCGTCTTGCAGGAACGCGCGGCGGCGATCGTGCGCGTGGACGTTGCCCGTGACCACGACCGGCACGCCGAGCCGCTGCGCCAGCCGCCGCCGGTTGCGAATCCGCGTCCGGTCGTCGCGCGCGTAAGGCCGCTGCAGTTCGACGCGCAGCCCGTCGGCGCCGAACGCCTCGCGCAGCACGGCGAGCCGCGACGAATCTTCCACCCCGCGGCTCGCACAGCCGCTCAGGCAGATCAACCCCTCGGCGTGGGCGGCGACCTGGTCGAGCGTGACCGACGGCTCTGTGCGGTCGCGCTGAGGATGGTCGCGCGTGTGCTCGTGCGCGAGCGTGAGCAGGCGGCAGAGGTTCCGCCAACCGGCATGCCCCTCGACGAGCAGCGTGAGGTGCTCGTCGGCTGCCGACGGCGACACGCCACGGACGACCTGGCCGCCAACGGCGCCGAAGCCGGCCGCAGGAGCTGGACGCTGGCCCTCGTGGACGGGCGGCAGCGGACGGCGGCGCACCGTGACCTCCGCGCCGTGGATCGCCGTGAGGCCGGCAGCCTGCGCCGCATGCGCGAACTCCATCGACCCTGCCACCGAGTCGTGGTCGGTGAGTGCGAGCGCGTCGTAGCCCAGATCGCGAGCGCGCTCGGCCAGCTCGGCCGGAAGCGAGGCGCCGTCGAGGAATGAGTAGGCGGAGTGTGTGTGCAGCTCCGTGTAGACGGCACCGCGTGGTGAAGACGAAGAACCCACAGGCGAACACATGTTCGCATCTGGGGCGGGTGGCGTGGTGCCGAATCTGGACGCACCGGGCCCGCACCTGGACGCCGTTCGTACGGAGCGTGCCGCACTGGCGCGCGATGCGTTAGCGTGACGCACGTCACTGGACGAACGTCCTAGCCGTTCGTTCGACGTGTCTACGATGGCCAACGTGCCATCTGGTGTCCCGCAAAGGATTGGTGCGATGCTGCTCTCCACCCCGCTCTCAGCCCGCCGCGCGCTCGTCCCGCTCGCGGCAGCCGCCCTCGCGTTCGTCGCTCCGACGACTGCGTTCGGCGCGTCCTGCCCACCGCAGCCGACGACGAAAGCGTTCGCCAAGTTCGGCGACAACGCCGACTACGCCCTCGCGCCGCGCGGCAACTTCGAGGTCGGCACGTCGGGGTGGTCGCTGTTCAACGCGCGCACGATCGCCGGCAACGAGACCGCCGGCATCCTGCCCGGAGTCCGGTCGCTCGCCCTCGGCACGGGCTGGTTCTCCGGACCCACGCTCGTCACGTCGCCAGAGTTCTGCGTCAGCGACGAGCACCCGTACTTCCGCTACATGCTCAAGGCCAACGGCGCCGTCGGCCTCCTCGCGACGTTCATCTCGTACCGCGACTCCAACGGGTCGCTCGTCCAGCAGCAGGTCAAGTCGAACGTGAGCACCAACCTGCTCCCGGGCAAGTGGAAGCCGTCCCAGCTCAACCCGCTGTCGGTCAACCTCCCGATCGGCCCTGGCCAGATCAAGTACGTCCGTCTCGTGTTCGTGACGCCCGCCAGCATGAACGGCGCCGGCTACCAAATCGACAACGTGATGATCGATCCGTACCGTCGCGGCTGAGCGGCGCGCAGCACCTCTGCGCGCAGGCCACAGGGCCGCTGGTACGTATTTCAGACCTTCCGGATTGTCCCCCCGAATGTCGCTCGCGTCTCCGCTGTAATCGCTGCAAAGGCGCGGTTTTGGCGAGTACCAGCGGTTCGTCGGGCGTTCACTACCGCAAGGCCCCGCATGCCGTGCAACGCTGTGACGAGCGGAAATCGGCCCGACGGGTTCAACTTTCGGCACCCAGGTGACGATTCATACGGAGAGAGCGCTGCTTCCAGCCCTGCACGCGTGCACAAACCCTTGCCAACTTATCCCCCGCAGACCCGATGGTCTCAGTAGTCACCGACTTCGACGGCGCCGCCGCAACGGCTGCTGATCGCCTGCTCGAGGACTCTTGGGACGGCCGCAAGCAGCGGCTGAGCACCCGCGAGCTCCGCGCCGAACTGGGGATCACGATCGCGTTCTTGATCGCGGCGGCTGCTCTTGCCCTGCTCGCCCCGCCGGCTGACGCTCCCGTCACCCTGACGGCCGCGCTCGCGGTCGCGTTCGCGGTGGCAAGCCGCGTTGAGTTCCCCGTCGGCGCCGGCCACGCCGTGCCGACGCAGCTCTTCCTCATTCCGCTGCTGCTGCTCGGCCCGCCCGGGTTCGTGCCGCTGATCGTGCTGGGTGCTCTTGCGGTCGCCGTCGTGTTCGACTGGATGGCCAAGCGCACGCGCCTGGAGCGGCTGGTGGAGACCGGCGGCGATGCCTGGCACTCGATCGGGCCTGCGATCGTCTTCGTCGCCGCGGGGCATCCCGGCCCCGACGCCGCCGCGTGGTGGCTCTACGTGGTCGCGTTCATCGCGCAGCTCACCTGCGAGATCGGCAGCGCCACGCTCCGCGAGTGGCTCGCGCTCGGCATTCCGCCGCAGCTGCAGCTGCGCGTGCTCGGCATCGTCTGGTCGATCGACGTGCTCCTCACGCCTGCCGCCGTCGTCGGCGCCGCTGCCACGGGCGCGCGCTCGATTCCCGCCGCCCCGCTGGCGATGCTCGGCGTCGCAGCCGTGCTTGCCGTGCTCGCGCGCGACCGCAACCAGCGCATCGATCAAGCCCATGCTCGCCTTGAGGCGCTGCATCGAGAGCGCAGCCGCCTGCAGATCGCCGTGTACCGCATCGGTGATGCCTTCGCCTCCAAGCTCGACCTCGACGCCCTCCTGACGATCACGACGCGTGCCGCCGTCGAGGCACTCGATGCCGATGGCGGCCGCGGCAGCGCCCATCAAGGCCCCGGACGCAAGCTCGTGCGGCGCGCGACGGTACACGAGGACGTCGATCTCGAGCCGGCCCTGCGGGCCGCCGAAGACACGGCGGTGGCGCTTGGCTCCGCGACCGTCGCCATGGTCGACGGCGTCTGGGCCCTCGCCTGCCCGATCTCCGAGCCGAGCAACGCTGAGGCGCACGGCATGATCGTGCTCGCGCGCCGCGCCAGCGCCTTCGCCGACGAAGAGCGCGACCTGCTGCGCCACCTCTGCGAGCAGGCTGGCGTCGCCGCCGGCAACAGCCAGCGCCACGAGACGCTGCACCGCCAGGCGCTGACCGATGAGCTCACGGGCCTCGCGAACCACCGCCGCATGCAGGAGCTGCTCGCGCAGGGCGCCGAGCGCCACGCTGCAGCCGGCACGCCGCTGGCGCTGATCCTCTTCGACCTTGACAACTTCAAGCAGGTCAATGACACGCGCGGCCACCAGACCGGTGACCACGTGCTGCGCGCCGTCTCCGACACGCTGCGCGACTGCTGCCGCGCCGGCGACGAGCCGGCCCGCTACGGCGGCGAGGAACTCGCGATCGTCGTGCAGGGCGCGGCGTTTGACGAGGTCGTCGCCCTGGCCGAGCGGGCGCGCGCGGCCGTGGCTGCCCTCGAGTTGATCGACATGGAGGGCAACGACCTGCGGGTCTCGACCTCCGTCGGCGTTGCCGAGCTCGGTCCGACCGTGCCGAACGTGGCCGGGTTGATCTCCGCGGCCGACGCTGCGCTCTACCGCGCGAAGCACGCCGGCAAGAACTGCGTGCGCACGGCAGCCGAGTCGGCCGACGCGTCGATGCTGCTCAACGAACGGTAGGCAGCGGCCTGCGGCGACGCGACGCCCTGCTGAGCCGCGGCGTGTTGCCGCTAGGCGGCGGGCTTGACGACGCGCAGTTTGAAGGTGACCGCGAGGTCGGTGCCCTGCGGCCGCTCGAGCACGCACCACTTCGGCTTGACGGAGACGTCTTTGGAGAGGCGCAGCTTCGTGGTGAGCGCGCCTTCGGCCCATGTGGTCTTGGCGTCGGCGATGAGCTTCTTCTTCTTCTTCTTCTTCGGGCTCGTGCCCTGGCAGGCGACGACGACGTCGGTGTTCTCGAGGTCGCGGAGCATCGGGTTGTCGGCGCCGTCGACGGGGCGCAGGGTGACCGTGAGGTCGCGGCCCGTCATGGAGAAGCTGACCTGCTTCTTCTCGTCAACCCCGACGCGGGTCGGCGTCGAGGCCGCGGCGAGGGCCGCTGGCGCGGCGACCGCGGAGAGCACGGAGGCGGAGAGCAGGAGAGCAGGTACGCGAGACATTGCGCGGCAAACCTACCGTGCCGTTGCGGGGCAATACATGGCCGCGCAACGGATGATCGAACTACCGGTATCCGACGTAATGGAGACGGGGCCGCGGCTCGGCGCCGCGGCCCTCCCTCTTAGATCCTCAGTCGGCGACGGAGCGCTGGTACACGCGGACGGCGAGCGGCGCGCAGACGAGGACGATGCCGATCGTCCACAGCAGCGTGTACTCCACGGCGTGGGTCACCGGCCACGGCGCACCCGAATAGGCGGCCGCGGTCGGGTTGCCGAACAGGTCGCGCAGCGCGGTCGCGAGCGAGCTGATCGGGTTCCACTCGGCGAACGTCTGCAGCACGCCCGGCAGGCTCTCGGTCGGCACGAAGGTCGACGCGATGAACGTGAGCGGGAAGATCGCGATGAACGCGACGCCCTGAACCGCCTCCGGTGTGGGCAGCGAACTGCCGAGCAGCACGCCGATCCACGTCATCGCGAACGTGAACAGGATCATCAGCCCGTAGGCAGCGGCCACGTCGAGCGGGCTCGAGTGCGTGCGCCAGCCGACGACGAGACCCGCGAGCGACATCAGGATGATCGGCAGGAACCCCTTGATGAGATTGGCAACGGCGTGGCCGGCGAGCATCGCGCCGCCCGCGATCGGCAGTGAGCGGAACCGGTCGACGGCGCCGTTCTTGCGGTCGGCCGCCAGCGCCATGGCGACGCCGAACACGCCGAAGGTGAGGGTCTGGGCAAAGATGCCGCCCATGAGGAACTCGCGGTACTTCTGCGGGTCGTTGACGCCTTCGATCGGGATCGCGCCGCCGAACACGTAGGCGAAGAGCAGCACGAACATGATCGGCTGGATCGTCGCGTCGGTCAGCGCCTCGGGCTGGCGCTTCATGTGGCGCAGCCCGCGCTTCGTGATGACCCACGTGTCGTGGATCGGCTGGCTGCTGCGCCCCGGGTGCACGTCGGGCGACGGCGCCGGGGGCTTGAGTTGCGTTGCGGCGCTCATCGCGAGGCCTCCTGGAGCTGGGCGGCGTCGTCGCCTGCGGTTTCGTCGGTGGCGGGCTTGCCGGTCAGGGTGAGGAACACCTCGTCGAGGGTCGGCTGGCGCATGCCGAGGTCGTCGACCTCGATCTGCGCGTCGGCCAGGGCGACCGACACGGCGGCCAGCGCGGCGACGCCGTTCGTCGTCGGCACCGTCGCCGTGCGGGCTTGGCGGTCGATCTGCGGCTCCGCCCCCGCCCCGCGCTGCAGGATCGCAGCGGCGTGGTCAAGCTGCTCTTCCTCGCGGACGATGAGCTGTAGCTGGTCGCCGCCGACCTTGCGCTTGAGCTCACGCGAGTCGCCCTCGGCGATCACGCGGCCGTGGTCGATCACGACGATGTTGTCGGCCAGGCGCTCGGCCTCTTCGAGGTACTGCGTCGTGAGGAGCAGCGTCGTGCCGCGGCCGACCAAGCCGTCGAGCACGTCCCACAGCTCCGCGCGGGCGCGCGGGTCGAGGCCCGTCGTGGGCTCGTCGAGGAACAGCACCGGCGGGCGCGCCACGAGCGTGGCGGCCAGGTCGAGGCGGCGCCGCATGCCGCCGGAGTACTGACTGGCAAGCCGGTCGGCGGAGTCGGTGAGCGAGAACTCTTCGAGCAGCTGGTCGGCGCGCTTGCGCGCGGGCTTCTTGCCGAGGTGGTGGAGCTCGCCGATCATGATCAGGTTCTCGCGGCCGGTGAGAAGGCCGTCGACGGTCGCGTCCTGCGCAGCCAGCCCGAGGTTCCGCCGAACCTCGACCGCCTGCGACTGCACGTCGAAGCCCGAGACCTTGGCCGTGCCGGCGTCGGCCTTGCTGAGCGTGGTGAGAATCCGAACCGCGGTGGTCTTGCCAGCGCCGTTGGGGCCGAGGACGGCCGTGACCGTACCCACCGGCACGGTGAGGTCGATCCCGTGGAGGGCCGTTTTGGACCCGAACCGCTTGACGAGACCCCTGGCCTCGATCGCGTTCGCAGAGGACGCAGTCATGTCGGCCACCCTCGCACAGTCCCAGCAAAGTTGCAAGCCTTGTAAAAATCGTATGACGGTAAGTTTTTCGGCTAAGCTGGCGGTGATGGGTCTGCGCGAGCGCAAGAAGGCGAAGACACGGGTGCAGATCTCCGACATCGCGACCAAGCTGTTCTTGGATCGCGGGTTCGACGAGGTCACGGTCGCCGAGGTCGCCAGGGCCGCGAACGTGTCGGTGAAGACGGTCTTCAACTACTTCGGCGCAAAGGAGGATCTGCTTTTCGACCGCGAGCCAGAGTGGCTGGCCTCGATCGACGCGCTGGTTGAAGGTCGCGGTCCAGGTCGGGGCTTGCTGCTCGTCCTCCGGGCCGACTTGGAGGTGCGCTGGCCGGCGCTGGAGTTCGGCCGCTGGGACCTCATGACCGAGGATGCGGCAGCGGGGCGCCGCCGCTTCTACCGGTTGATCACCGACCATGCGGGCCTGCGCGCCCGGCAGCTGCAGATGAGCGAGCACCTGCGGGAGCGCTTTGTGGCCGCCGCCGGGACCGATCTGGGCGCCGGCGAGCCGGAGGCGGTGGTAGCGGGGACGCTGATGCACGCCGCCTACAACGCGACGGGTATCGAGCTCGTCAGCCGGCTGCTCGCGGGCGACTCGGCCCAGGACGCGGTGCGCGCCGCGCGCGACATCGGGCTGACCGGTCTCGATGTGCTGATCCGCGCATATGCCGGAACGCCGCTCGTCGACGGTCCGTCCGCCACCTGAGCCGCACCGCATATTCACCCGGCCACCGGCACCCGGCAGTCGAGGCGGTCCTCCCAGAGGCCCCCGCCGGGACGTGACCGCTGGGACTCGAGCACGCCGATCGCCCGCTCGTCCGTGAGGCTCACGCCAAGGTCGCGCAGGGGCGGCAGCGCAGCGAGCGCGCTGGCGCGTTTGTGGTCGGCGAGGGAGAATGTGCGGTCGTCGAGCGCCGCGGTCGACGCTGCGGCCTCACCGAGAGCCCGCAGTGCCCCGGCGTCGGTGGGATCTCGCCGCCACTGCGCGATGGCAGCAGCCACGGCAGGCTCGGCGGGGTCGAGTCGTGCGCGGAGCTCGCGTTGCGTGGCGGCTGAGCTCGCCGAGACGACGACTTCGACGCCGAGCAGTTTGGGGCCTGGCCCGAAGCGCAGGGCGATCGAACCGCTCACCGCTCCTTCAAGCGGCTTGATGGGCGTGGCCGACGAAGCCTCCACCCCGCCGCGCGGCGTCGACGCCGGCGGACCGTCTGCGGCGGCAGCGCGCTTGGTGAGGTCAGGTGTGCCACTGCTTACGGGTGCCGGGCGGGCAGCCGGCCGGCTTTGACGCCCACGGATCGTGAGGCCAGTAAACGCGTCGGCAAACACCGCGATCTTCGCGTCGGCCTTGACGTAGGCCGTGATCTCCCTGCGGTGCGCCGCGATCTTGACGCCGAGCTCCTGGCTGCTGGCGAACTCCGCACCGCCCTCGATCAGGCCTGCGAGTCCAGCCTTGGCGACGGCTTCGAGGGCGGCATCGCCCGAGAGCACGTAGGCATCGACGGCGGGATCGGCATCGCGCAGTCCGGTCACGTCGAGGGCGGCGGCCACCTCGGTCGACAGCGCTGGCACGGGATCGGCTCTGAGTCGGCGAACGAGCGCGCGGGCCTCGTCCGGCGTGGCTACCAGGTACTGCCGACCCCCTTTCCAGCCGAGCGTCAGCGCGCCGTCGGCGGCGCCGCCTTGGCCGCGGCGACCGATCCCTGCGCCAGCGCGTGCCCCTTCGACGAGCGACAGAAGGTAGCTGCCGTCGCTGCGGCGCTCGATGAAGAGCACCTTGTCGCGGCCGATGCGGAGCCACTGCACACCGGCACCTTGGCTTGAGCGGTCGGTCTGCCGACGGACCGGGCACGGCTCGCGAACGAGCGCAAGGCACTGCTGCCCGACGACGACGCACAGCGCGCGCTGGAAGCCGCCGGTGACCCGGTTGAACAGTCCCGGCGCAGCAACCGCGGAGACTGCACCGGCAGCGACCATCACCAGCGCCACGAGCGCGACCACCCCAAGGTGCTCAATCGTCGCCTGTCCGCGCTCTCCATGGCCATCCACACGTCAACCGTGCCAAGCAAACTGCGGAGAATCACCACGCGTTTGCACCAACTTTGCGCAGCGGCAGCGCCACTAGAGGGCGGCTTGGCGGAACCACAGGTCGGAGTTGAGGTCGCGGAAGAGCACGAGGTTGCTGCCTCCACGCGTGACGACCTCCCAGTAGCGGCGACGGACGGGCGCGGGCGCCCACCAGCGGTCTTCGACGAGCCAGCTTTCGCGGACCGCTTCGATGAGAGCGCCGTCGACAACGAGCGGATAGCCGCTGCGTTCGGCTTGGACGGTCGCCGGGACCGGCGTCGCAAGGCGGCGTGGCGCGGTGCGGCTCATCGACCGCGCCCCGACCCAGGCCACGTGGACGGCAGGCGTCGCATCAGGTCTCCCGCGGCGCGAGGGCCATGCGGCGTTCGGGCAGGCGGGAGGCGGGGTCGACTTCGACGACGCGCAACAGCGCTCCGTCGCCCGACCCCGCACTCACCTGACGCAGCCCCTCCCGGAGCCGCGCCCGCCTGCGTTCTTCGTCGTCTTGCAGGAGGGGCAGCGCCTGTGAAGGCGGCCCTCCAAACGACTCTGCGAAGACGCCAAGGGTTTGTGCTGGTGCGCTGAGCTGGCTGAGGTGCGGCGCGAGCGCGAGGTGGAGCCGCTCGCGGTCGGCGGTGGCTTCACGCAGGACGACCCGGGTACGCCAAGTGCCGCCTTCGACGAGCACCGCTTCAAGCACGATGGTGCGCAGGGTGCGGCCGTCGCGCTCGGGCCGTGCGAGGAGGCGGTCGAGCAGGAGCCCGAGCACACGATCCAGCAACGGGCCCGAGAGCGACTCCGGCAGGTCGAACCGCTCGCGCAGCTCGGTTCCTGGGATCCGGGGCACGAGCGGCGAGTCGAGACCGCTCGCCAGGTCGTGCGCGAGGATGCCACTGGCCCCGAACCGCTCCCCCAGCGGTCCACGGCCGATTCGCCCGAGGTCGCCGAGGGTCGTGAGACCCAGCCGCCGAAGCGGCGCCGGCAGACGCTCGGTGCGCTCACGGCAGAGCAGCAGCTCCACCGGAAGAGGTGCAAGGTCGGTCGCGCCGTGGACGTGCGCGGCCCGCTTGGGGCCGGCGCGCCGCGCCGCGGCCTGGGCGCAGAAGCGGACGGGCCCAAGCCCGATGCGCAGACCAGGCCAGCCGACAGCGCGCCGCACCGCGGCGATGACGCCGTCGAGCCCGCGGTAGAGCCGCCGCAGGCCGGAGACGTCGAAGCACGCTTCGCCGGGGGCGAGCGGCTCTGGCGCCGCGCCGATGCCCTCGAGCGCGACCAGCAGTGCCTCCCAGCTTCGGTCGACCGCGACGGGATCCGGCGGGACGAGCACGAGCTGCGGACAGCGCGCGAGGGCTTCGGCGAGCGAGGTGCCAGGCTGGACGCCCTGTGCTTCGGCAGCAGGCGAGCAAGCGCCGACCCGGTCGGGACCACCGGGCTCAGGCGCAAGCGCGACCGGAACTCGCAACAGCGTGCGGCGGTCCCCCACCGCAACGACGAGCTCTAGCCTCGACATCAGGACGTCCATCACCATGACCGAACATACGTTCGCATCCGTGGCGGCGGAATGCAAGCGCTCGTGCAGCAGCCCCGCAGGGCTTCGCAAACTGCCTGCTTAGACGACCGAGCGCGCGAACTCGCGGCCGTTCGCGATGACCCCACCGGGCACGTCGAGCGCCTCGATGTCGTCGCCGGAGGCCATTTCCGCGTCCACGCTTGAGGCCGCCGCCGTGCCGCGCGTGAGCAGGAACGAACCTGCCAGGACGAGCCCGAAGCCGATGAGCGTCCACGTCGTAATCCGCTCGCTGAGGAAGACCGCGCCCACGGCGATCGCGACCGCCGGGTTGAGGTAGGTGATCGCGGTCGCGCGGACCGGGCCGATCAGGCCGACGAGGGCGAACAGCATCACGAAGGCGGCCGCGGTGCAGACCAGACCGAGCACGACGACCGACGCGACCACCTCGTCGGACGGCATCGCCGACGGGAGCCCGGGACCAAGCAGCACGACCGGCACGTAGAGCACGGCGACCATCGCGACCGACACGGTGATCACGCCCAGCCCGGAGGCGTCCTGCATGTGACGGTCGATCAGCATCGGCCCGACGGCGTAGCCCGTGGCGACGACGAGCAGCATGAGGACCGCGTCGAGGCTGGAGCCCGCCACGTCGAGGCCGACGAGCGCAGCCACGCCGGCAAGACCGAGCAGCAACCCTGCCCAACCCTTGCGGCCGAGCCGCTCGGCGCGGCCGGTGGTAAAGGCGAGCAGCACGCCGACGAGCGGGGTCGCAGCGATCAGCAGCCCCGTGGTGGCGCTCGGCAGCTCCTGCTCGGCGTGGCCGAGCAGCACCCAGGGGATCGCGATCTCGATCACGGCGTAGACCGCGACAAGCCTCCAGCGACGCAGCACCGGCTTGAGCACTCCGCGAGCCAGGGCGATCGGCACCAGGACGAGCGCGGCGACCCACGTGCGCGCGAGTACGAGGACCGCCGGATCGAGTTCCTCGACAGAGACCTTGATCAGCAGGTACGGGATACCCCACGCGAAGCCGAGGGCGACGAAGAGGAGTGCGGCTCGCCGGTCCATGGCCAACATGATCGACCAATCCAATCGATTAGTCTATCTAGATTTTTCGAACATGATCGTTCACGATGGCTTAATGCTCGATGAGCCGTTCCTCGACCTCAAGCGCCTGCGCGTCCTGCACGAGGTCGAGCGCCGCGGCACCGTCTCAGCCGCGGCAGCCGCCCTGCACCTCACGCCCTCGGCGGTCTCGCAGCAGATCTCCGGGCTCTCCCGCGACCTCGGCGTGCCGCTCCTCGGCAAGCAGGGTCGCGGCGTGGGGGGGGGGGGGGGCGGGGGGGGGCGGGGGGCGGGC
>JAEZDB010000378.1 GCA_023429855.1 Actinomycetes bacterium | reverse complement strand
GCCCGGGGCCGGATCGAGCGCAGCGTCGGTCGCGGGCGAGGATCTGGCTGCGGCCGATCGCGCGGCAGCAAAGGCGACCACGCCGGAAGCGAAACGGAAGCGGGCCGCGTCGACCCGCGCGAAGACCGCGAAGACGACCAGGTCCAAGCGCGCGCCGAAGAAGCGCGCGAAGGCGCCGCAGCGATCTTCGTCGACGTCAGCAGCTCCTGCGGCTCCTGGACCGGCGCCAGCTCCCGCATCTGCGGCTCCGCCGCCATCGGCCACGGCGCCGCCGGCGCGCCCAAGCAAGCCGAAAGCTCCCGCGAAGCCGAAGCGCCGCGGCGGCCCGTCAGCCGAGTTCGGCGACCTGTGAGCGTGCGCCCCTCAGCGCACGTGCGGCGCCGGCACGCTCTCGGGTGCCTCGCCGCTGGACTTGCGCTCGATGTCGGCGAGCTGCGCGTCGATCCACTCGCCCGGGTCGGTCGAGTGCACGATGCGCTCCAGGCCCTTCCAGCGGGCGTCGCGCTCGATGGGGCTCATCGTGAGGGCGCGGTAGAACGCGTCGGCGAGCTCTTGGATGTCGAACGGGTTGACCGAGATCGCGTGCTCGCCGAGGACCTCGTGGGCGCCGGTGTTCTCCGAGAGGATCGAGACGCCCGAGCGGGTATTGACGACCGGGCCCTCCTTGGCGACGAGGTTCATGCCGTCGAACATCGCGTTCACGAGGAGCACGTCGTAGTGCTTGTAGGCGGCCATCGCCTCCTCGAGGTTGTCGCGCAGCTTGAGCTGGATCGGCATCCAGTCGGGCGTGCCGTGCTGGTGGTTGACGACCGCGACGAGGGCCTCGATCTTCTCGAGGTACTCGGCGTACTCGGGCACGTCGGTCCGCGACGGGATGAGCTGGGCCACGAAGGTGACCTTCTCCAGAAACTCGGGGTGCTGCTCGAGGAACAGGTCGAACGCGGCGAAGCCACGGAGGACGTTCTTCGACAGGTCGGCGCGGTCGACGCGGAGGATCAGGTGCTCGCGGCGGCGACGCAGCAGCTCCTTCTCGTGGCGCTTGGTCTCAGCCGACGCGGCGATCTTCTTCGTGGCGCGCCAGTCGATCGGCAGCGGGTAGGCGCGGACCCAGACCTCGCGGCCGTCGCGGGCGATCACGACGCCCTTCTCGAAGTCGACGACGAGGCCGAGCAGGTCCTGGCAGCAGTGCAGGAAGTTCCAGCGGTACGACCGCGTGTGGAAGCCGATGATGTCGTTCGAGAGGATCCCGTCGTAGATCTCGTTGCGGATCTTCGTCGGGAGCACGCGCCAAGCATCGGGCTGCGTCCACGGGATGTGCACGAAGTGGTGGAGGAAGACGCCGGGCCGCTGCTCGCGCACGAGCTTCGGGAGCAGGTACAGGTGGTAGTCGTGGACCATCACCACGGGCTCGCCGGCGCGGTCGTACTCCTGCACGACGGCCTTGGCGAGGTCGGCGTTGACCTGCTTGTAGCCCTGGTTGAACGCGTCGGTCTCGGCCTGGCGGACGTACGGCGCGTTCGACAGGTCCCACAGGTAGTGCTGGATGAACCACAGCATCGGGTTCGAGACCACGTTGTAGAACTGGTCGTAGGCCTCCTCGTCGGACTCGACCAGGCGCACCGCGAACTCGCCGCCGGTGGGCGCCTCAATGGCGATCGGCTCGTCGCCAGCCTCGCGGGCGACCTTCGCGTCGCCCTCGCCCAGCGCCGACGCGACCCACACCGAGTTGCGGTGGCTTGCGAGGCCCATCAGGGCCGTGACGAGGCCGCCGGTGCCGCGTTTGGGCGAACCGTCGACGCCGTACGACACGGGCCCGCGGTTCGACACCAAGACGACCGGCTGCTCAGCGGCGGAATCGTCGGAGGGCTCGGGCTTGGCGGCGGTCATGAAGGGCGGGATCGAGCTGCACCTGCGGCAGGCCCGATCGGCTGGTCAAGAGCATACGTGGCGCCGACCGACCTCACCTGTGAGGTCACCGGTCAGTCACGGCAGCGCCGGCTACGGCGTCGAGCGCTGCGGCGTGGTCACGCGCGGCTTCGGCGTCACGCGCGGCGTGGTGCCCTTGGGCGTCGTGGCACGCGGGGTGGTTGCGCTTGGCGTCGTCGAGGCGACCCTCTGCTTGGCCGCGGGCCTCGCGGCCTTCACCGAGCTGGCCGTCGCACGCGACGGCTGCTCGCCGAGCGTCGCGCGCACGTCGAGCGACTCCTGGCCGCGGACCACACGCATCGTGACCCGCTGCCCGGGCTTCATCGTCGCGAGCGCGGCGTCGATGTCTTCGGGTTCGCGCAGCTCTCGCCCGTTGAGGCGCACGATCACGTCGCCGCCGGTTGGGATCGAACGCCCGCCGATCGACGTGGTGCCCGTGGGCTCGCGCAGGGTCGAGAACGACGCCGGGCTGCCCGGAGCGATCGAGCGCAGCAGCACGCCGCCGGAGGTCGTGAGCCGCAGCTCCTCGGCGCGCGAGGGCGTGAGGCCGACGGTCTCGATCCCGAGGTAGGCTCGGCGGACGCGGCCGTCGGCGCCGAGCGCCTTCACGATTCGCTGCGCCGAGGCGATCGGCAGCGCGACGACGGAGC
>JAEZDB010000218.1 GCA_023429855.1 Actinomycetes bacterium | reverse complement strand
GCCGGCGCCCGTGCTGCGCTCTGCCCCCGGTTCCCCCGAACGTTGCGAGGGGCAGAGACGGCAGGGGGTGCGACTAGATGCGGCCGGCGCGCACGTCCATGACGTAGCGGGCGCCGTCGCCCTTGTACTGCTGCTTGTAGCGGCGCTCGGAGAACGGCAGCGGCATGATCTGGTTGTCGGTGGCGCTACGCGCGTTCGCGGCGCTCCAGTAGCCCTTGCTCTTGGCGCCCGACGTCACGAGGCCGCCGAGGAGGGAGTTGTCCTCGACGCCGACGGCGAGGGTGAAGTGCGGCGCGCCGATCCAGTCGTCGGCCAGGGCGAGCAGCGAGTTCCACATGCCGGCCTTGCTCACGGCGCCGACGGCGATCTTGCCGAGCTCGCCGACGAGGTAGCTCTCGAAGACGGCGTTGCGGAAGGCGGCGACGTTGGGGTCGATCCGCGAGATGATGCCGGCCTGGAAGGCCTCGTTGAACATCACGAACGGCGTGAGCGATTCCAGCTCCGCCTTCAGGTTCTTCTGGATCGACGACACCACGCCGCTGTGGACGCTGTTGATCGACGACCACGGCGAGGTGTCGGACTCCATCATCAGCGTGACCGAGCCGAACACCCACGGGCCCTTGTTGAAGAACCGGTTCGGGTCGAGCTGGTTCTCGAAGGGGTTGAAGAGGACCTGGATCGGATCCCAGGCGGTGATCGAGAACCGGCTCTGGCCCATGCGGTCTGCGACCGAGTGGTACTCCTCGTCGTCGATGTCGTCGATCTCGTAGGGCGAGTTCTTCGTCACGCTGAACGTGCCCGCGACGCCGAGCTGCACCTGGAAGTTGATCTTCAGCAGGTAGAACTCGTCGGAGCCGGCCTCTTGGGTGTCGCCGGCGAAGTGGCGGTAGTCGTCGATCTCCCAGTTGCCGCCGGGGACGGCGCTGGCGGGAGACGCCCCGGCGAGCAGGCCGGCGGAGGCGGTTCCGGCCGCCACGAGGGCGAGCGCGGTGGTGCGCCGGACGTTGGTCCGGACGCGGTGAGACAGGGACATGTGGGTGCTCCTAGGGGTGGGACGGGTCCGGGGGAGTGGGGCCGAACCTAGCGAGCGACAACAGCAGTTGTTGAACTTTCGATCGACAAGGGGGACGCGCCGACGTCTGGGGCGTCGCCGCGTCCCGCGATCAAGTGACAATCGGCGTTGTCAGATTGTTATATGACGGGCGTTCAGTTTGTTTCGGCGCTCTCCGCGACGCAACGGTCTCGCCGTGCCGCGGTGCCGCCGGGTGGTCGCCGGTTTGTACGAGGCCCTAGAAGCGCGAGCGGCCCGCGGTTACTCGGCGGCGGGGTGTCGCCGGGCGTCCACGGACGCTTGGCGCCCGCGCTAGACTCCGAAGGGTCAAACGACAATCACGGGGACGACCAGGTTTCGACGGGGTCGGTTCAGCGTGTTGGTTGCGAGCCGAGGTTGCTGGATGGCCTCGTAAAACTCCAGCAAAACCATATGTGCGGACTCTCATGAGTACGCCCTTCCCACCGCAGCTCTCGCAGCTTAAGTAGGGAAAGGTTCCGCCCTCGGCCTGCCGGCCGTCGGGATCGCGGAATCAGATTTAGCCGGCTTACCGATCGCCCCGCCTCCGTGCGATCGGGACACTTCAGGAGGCTGGCTCCCCTCGACCCGGTCCGCGAGGTGACAGGGGAGTGAGACTTTTGACCGCGGACTACGCTCGTAGACGCCAGCATGGTGCGACTTCGGACGGGGGTTCGATTCCCCCCGTCTCCACCAAAACAGCGAAGTTCGAACCGCCGTCCCGGCTTGGGGCGGCGGTTCGCATTTGGCGGCGTTGTTCGGCTGCTTCGAGGTCGCCGGTCCGTGCCTCTAGGCGCAGTTAGCGACCGTCTTGTAGATCTTGTACTCGTTGTCCGCGGCGCCGAACGAGATCTCCGAGGTCATGTCGGCCCACATCGGCGCGTTGATCGTGAAGCGCTCGCTGCGCCGCTCGAGCGGGCCGACCAGCACGTAGTCGATCCCGTTCTCCTTCATCAGCGTGCACGCGATCGAGCGGTCGGTCGCGGCGTAGATGTCGGCGACGACCTGCTTGCGAGGCTCGACGTCGTAGCCCGAGGTCTTGGCCCACGGCGAGTAGCCGAGCGCGACGCGACGGCCGGCCAACGCCGGCGGCTGGTACATCTGGTCGAAGTCGGTGAGGAACGTCGCGTCCCCCTCGGTCCGGCGAACGATCCAGTCGGTCGCCAGGAGCTGCGGCTCGTCGCCGAACACCTCCACCTTGACGTCGTTGCGGATGGTCATGAAGTCGACGAGCCCGGAGGCGATCAGGAAGAAGCCGACCACGAGCGTGGCGGTGTGCGCGACGATGCGGACGGGGCGACGCGTCAGGCGGGTGCGGATCGCGACCCAGATCGTGACGATGGCGTAGCCGACGAACACGCCGTTCAGCGCCTCCCACAGGTTGAAGAGCTTGTGGTTGAAGCCGCCGACGTCGAGGCCGACCGCGAACACGTTGCCCCAGAGGAACATGACCGTCGTCGCCGCGATGATCTTGCGGTCGCGCGACGTGCCGACGATGAACGCCAGGATCAGCAGCGGCAGGAACGCACCCTCGTTCACCCACCAGTAGTCGATCCACGTCCACCAGTCGCGGGGCGAGAGGAGGTCGATGGTGCCGCCGCTGCAGGACGCGGCGGTCGGCATGCAGGCGAGGTAGCCGAGGTGGGTGTTGAGGCCGCTGCCCTCGCCGCCGCTGCTGAGCGTCAGCGCCTGCGGGATGGAGACGATCAACGCCGGGATCGCGAAGCAGAGGCCGATCTTCACCCACTTGGCGGCTTCGAGGCGGATCACCGTGCGGGTGCGCAGGTCGGCGTCGGCCTCGTGCTTCGCGCGCACGCGGGTCCAGATGGCGCTCACGGCCCACACGCCGATCAACGCCGCGAAGAACACGGAGCCGGCGAGCCACACGACGCCGTTCTGCCAGAACGCCAGGCCGAACACGACGCCGATCCCGAACAGCAGGGGCTTGCTGAGGCCGTCGTCGTCGCGGAGCAGGCCGATGATCAGGTAGGCGACGAGCAGGACGAGCGCGACCTGCGTGATCAGGTGCGTCTGCCCGAGGTACGGGTTGAGCGAGTTGAAGATCGCGATCGGGTCGTCGCTGTACGGGCCCTTCGCGGCGTAGCCGTTCTGCTGGCCCCACGTGTTCGGATCAAACGCCTTGAGGATGTTGCCGCCCGCGGTGTTCTCGAGGTACCGCATCCACGCGAGCGACTGGTTCGTCACCAGCAGCGCCATCGCGATGAGGCCGCTCCAGACGCCACGGTCACGGAACCAGCGCACCGGCTCGACCGGGCTGAACAGCAGCCGGGCGAGCGCGAACGTCACCATCAGCATCGTCGCGAAGCCGATCGCGCCCGGCAGGTTGAACGCGCCGAGCACAGAGAACCCGCCCTTCTGCAGCGCGCCGGCGAAGAAGTCGAAGCCGAAGTGGTAGCGGATCGGCTTGCCCGCGAAGAACGGGTACTCCGTCGGGTAGTTGCTGCCGACCGCAAACGAGCGGGAGAGGCCGACGTGCAGGGCGAAGTCGCCCCACGCGTTGCCCGACACCCGCACGAGCCCGTCGATCTCCTGCAGGCGCTCGTGGACGATCCACGCGCCGAAGCCGAGCGAGAACGCCGTGACGGCCTTGTCGACCCCCGGCATCCGGAAGTCGTCGCGGGTGAGTCGCCGTCCGAGAGCCCACAACACGAGCCCCGCGGCGAGCGTCGTGACGATCATCCCGATCCGCAGCGACTGCGCCGTCTGGTCGGCGAGTCCGGCCGCGATCGCGTACATGCTCGCCGAGGAGAGCACGAGCGCCACGATGCAGCCCGCCGGCATCCGCACGATCGCTGGTGCCCACGGGACGGCACGGGTCACCATGGCAAAACCGGCGAGGCTCGTGACCAGCAAGAACACCGTCGCGAGCACGCGCGCAATATACCGAGAACAGGGCCGGTCACCCGCTACCGCACGAAGCGCCTCAACGAGCTCGGCGCGGTCTTCGGGCCGCGCGACGCCGACGGCGTGATCGACATCAAGTCGATGTGGCGGCGCGACCGGCGCGCCGCCGGCCGGCTGCATGTGCGCGGGAGGCGCCTCGACCAGCCGGGCGGCCGCTTTTACGCGACGATCGACCGCCGGTACGGCGGGCGCCGGTACTCGTCGTTCGTGCCCGGCGGGCTGGTGTTCAGCGATGTCGGCTGCTGGCAGATCAAGGCGCGCGCCGGCAGGGTCCGCGTCACGTACGTCGCGCTGGTCCGTGCACCGGAGCCCGGCGAGTTCGCGCCCTACTTGCCTTAGGCCGTAGCGGAGTTGGGTTTGCGCTCCTGGCGCGCCCACCCCGGTCACATATGCAGACCCCTCCTGCAAACCTGACCGGGGCGGGGTTGCATTGGAGTCCGTCATCGCATAGGAGCAAGGAATGCGCGCCGTCGTCTGCCAGCACACCGAGCTTCGAGTCGAGGACCGGCCCGAACCGACGCCGGCGAAGGGGCAGGTGCGGGTGGAGGTGCTGCGGTGCGGCATCTGCGGTTCGGACCTGCACGCGCGGCACGGCTTCGACGCGTGGGCCGACATGGCCGGCAAGATGGGCTACGCCGGGTTCGGCCGCGTCGAGCAGCCGGTGGTGATGGGCCACGAGTTCTGCGGGCGGGTCGCCGAGTACGGCCCGAAGACGAAGAAGACGGTCCGCGAAGGAACGCCGGTCGTGTCGCTGCCGCTCCTGCGCGGGCCCGACGGCGCGGTCGCGCTGACCGGTCTCTCGCTCGACGCGCCCGGTGGCTACGCCGACCAGCTGCTCGTCGAGCAGTCGCTGATGCTCGCGGTCCCGAACGGGCTGTCGCCGGAGATCGCGACGCTGACCGAGCCGATGGCGGTGGCGTACCACGCGGTTCGTCGCGGCGAGGTCGGCAAGAGCCAGGTAGCCGTCGTGATCGGCCGCGGGCCGGTCGGCCTCGGCGTGATCCTGATGCTCAAGGCGCTCGGCGTGAAGACCGTCGTCGCCAGCGACTTCTCGCCGGGCCGGCGTGCGCTCGCCGCGCGCTGCGGCGCTGACGTGGTCATCGATCCCGCGGTCGAATCGCCCTACGAGGCTCGCGACGCCGACCACCTCACGAGCATCCCCAAGACGCTCGAGCTGGCCGTCGGCGCCGTCGAGCGGCTCTCACGCCTCCCGGTCGGCTGGTGGCATCTGTGGCGCGCCGCGGAAAAGGTCGGCGCGACGACCCCGAAGCACCCGGTGATCTTCGAATGCGTCGGCGTGCCGGGGCTCATCGAAGACGTGATCACGGGCGCACCGATGTATTCGCGCGTGGTGGTCGTCGGCGTGTGCGTGGGGGAGGACCACTTCACGCCCGCGATGGGCATCAACAAGGAGATCGATCTGCGGTTCGTGTTCGGCTACACGCCGCTCGAGTTCCGCGACACGCTCCACATGCTCGCCGAGGGCAAGGTCGACCCGCGGCTGCTGATCACTGGCACGGTCGGCCTCGAAGGCGTCGACGCGGCGTTCGCGGCCCTCGGCGACCCGGACGCGCACGCGAAGATCCTCGTCGACCCGCGCAGCGCGGCCTTGGCTCCCTGAGCTGGGCGGACCGGGGAGCTTACCTACCTGTCTGTCGAGCCAGGCTTCAACGTGCCAGCCGTCGTGCCGACGTAAGCGTCGATGGCGGATCGCGGCACTGTCTGGCCCTACGGCGTGTCGCTATGCACCTTGCTCCTGCTGCTTTCGCTCGCTCTGAACGCAGACAGGAGCGGAGTTCGGCAGCCTGAGGCTGCAGCGAGGACTGGGTCGAGCGATCCCAGCGCCTCAAGCACGCCGCGACCGTTGATGGTCAACGAGGACTACACGATCGTTCGCGGGCGCGAGGCCGAGGGTCGCAAGATCGGCCGGCGTCTGCACCGCGGCATCCTTGCGGGCCGAGGACCTGCCGCACAGCGGCGTGCCCTGGCCGACGCGCTCCTGGGCGCTGGCGTCAGCGGGCCGGCCGTGGTCGCGGTCATCCGACAAACGCGCACGGGCTGGCACCTCACGGCCACCGACGAACCCCGCCGTTCACGGCTGGGTGGTCCGGTGGAGGTCCGCGCGGGCACGAAGGCGCCGCGGCGTCCGAGCGGCGACCCGATGCGTCTGGCGGCCGACATCGATCTCGCGGAGATCGGGGCCGAGCCGCCGCTGCCGCGAGCCGGTCGGCTGCAGTTGTGGGAAGGCGCGTCGAACGAGGACTTCGACATGAACCCGCTGGCCGAGGGCCGGGTCACCTACATCCCGCCCGGCGCGCGGACCCAGCCGGTGCGGCGCTCCGGCGAAGGGGCCGTCAGGCCGTATGCGTCGAGCGCGATGCGCGCGCGGCAGATGGCGATGCCCGGTGCCGGCGATGTCGTGGTCGACGCGCTTCCGGACGGGCCAGAACGCCAGCGGTTGATCGACCTCATGAACGGCATCGCCGAAGAGCTGTACGACGCTGGGCCGAGCAACCTGGTGTTGGGGTCGCCGAGCGAGATCCAGGGTCCCGTGATCGAAGAGGTGCCGTATGCGCTGCGCGAGTACGCCACCGATCCGGAGCAGGCGGCCTACACCGCCGAGCAGCTGACTGGCAACGACTGGGTCTTCCTGGCCCAAGTCGATGGCGACGCGGCGATCGACGACATGATTTGGGGCGACGGCGGAGCGATGTACTACGCGATTCCCGCTGAGGACCTCGCCGCGGGGCGCTTCGACCGGGCTGCCGCAGTCATGCAGACGCACTAGCTTGGCTGGGTTCAAGCACTAGCCGAGGCGGTCCAGCACCTGGCGCAGCACCGCCGCGAAGACGGTCGGCCGCTCCACCATCGGCACGTGCCCGGCCTCTGGAACGAGCTCGGTTACCGCATCCGGCCGGTGCTCGAGCACCACGTCGATCGTCGACGGCGGAATGACGCGATCGCGGGCGCCGCAGATCACGCCGAGCTCGGCAGGAGCGTGTTTGAGGAGGGGGCGGAGGTCAGCCCGCGTCACCGACTCGAGCGCTTCGGCCACGCGGGTCGCGCCGTCGGACGCGGTGACCATCGCGATCACGTCGTCCTCGCTCACCGGGTCGCCGGAGGCGGAGCTGGCGCCGAGCAGCAGCCGTCGGCCAAGCGGCGAGCTCGCCGCCCACGGGAGGGCCCGCCGCCGCAGGTCGATCGCGAGCGCCCCCAGCTGACCGGCAGGGCCGCTCGCAAACGCCGGAATCGGTTTGAGCCCGGCCGGGGCGCAGAGCACGAGCTGGCGCGTCCGCTCCGGCTCAAGCGAGGCAGCGGTGAGGGCGAGCGCCGATCCGAGCGAATGGCCGACGAGCGTCACCGGGCCGGTCTGGGGGAGACCGCGCCAGATCTCGGCGGCAACCGCCTCGAGGTCGAAGCCCGGCCCGACGGCTGGCGACGCGCCGAACCCGGGCACGTCGATTGCGAGCACGCGGCGCCCCGCCAGCGACGGCACGGCGTGGTGCCAGATCCGGCGGTTCGCGGCCCAGCCGTGGATCAAGACGACGGGGTCGCCGGCGCCTGTGTCGTCAAAGGCCAGCACCGCATGCACGGTACTCGGGGGACATCGTCGTGCGCGCTACCTGCGCAAGCTGTCAGCGGCACCACGCGACGGAGTGTTTCTTGCTGAGCGACCACGAAGCGGTGCCAACGCCACGTTGCTTCGCGACTCGCCGCCCAGGTGGTTCGATGAAGACGTGTCTGCGGTGTCCGTCGCGACCCGGCCTCGGCCTCTCAAGCCCGCGTTTATGGGAGCGAGTTGGACGCTGGCGCTCACGCCGGCGCCGCCACCCGACTGGATCGACGCGTTCGGGCGCTACACCTGGCCGGGGCCTCTAGCGCTGGCCCTCCAGCCGCCGGCCATCGTGTGCGTGGACGGCACGACCGGCATCGGCCTGCGAGCCGCGCACCTCGACGGAAGCATCGCGCCGTACCCGCTGATCTTGGCCGAGACGCGCGCAGCCGTGGACTACGCCAACGCCGTGTCCGACGGCCTGGCCCCGCCGAGCCCGCTGCGGCGACGCGGCGAGCAGGCTGTGCGGCGCGCGCTCCGCAGCGAGCGTCCCGCGCCGCGCCCCGAGTAGGCCCCGACGAGCCCCGAGCCACCGCGGTGAGCGTCGGATTACCGACCCAATAGGGC
>JAEZDB010000362.1 GCA_023429855.1 Actinomycetes bacterium | reverse complement strand
GGCCGCGGCAGCCCGGTCAAGCGGGAGGCGTCCTGCGGCGCTGCGGGCGGCAGCTGCGAACTGGACGGCAGCGGGCCGGATCGAGGCGACGCCAGCGCCGATCGCTGCGACGCGCGCGCTTGCGTTGCGGGTCGTCGGCTCAAGCTCGAGGCCGCGGGTGAGCTGCAGCGGCCCAAGCCCGGGCGTCGCCTCGGGGCGCCCGCTGCGGCTCAGCCGGATCGCGGGGAAGGGCACGCGCTTGAAGGCGTCGGCGGTCTGCTGGATCGACAACCGGCGAAAGCCCGCAGCCACCCGGTCCAGCGGGAGGCGGACCGAGGGAATCGACGGGATGGCGTGCCGCGGAGGAAGACCCACGTTCATACCGTCGGCAGCTACGCCGAAAGTATGAGCCCGGAATGCGAGGTTGGGCGCGCGGGCGCCGCTCGGCCGCGCAGCTCAAGTCGGCGCGCCGGTGAGGTCAGCGGCGGCAAAGGTCGAGCCGCGTCTCGCGCTCTTCCTCAAGTATCTCGTCGAGTACCGGCCCGATTCCTGCCATCACCTGGAGCGCGTGTACTCGCTCCGCGGCAGTGACTCGCTCGTTGCCGACGGGCACCAGAAAGCCAAGCGCTGCCGCTTGCGCGCGAAGACTTGTCCGCCGATCCATGGTCGGCAGGCTAACGGGCCTCAACGGCCCGGGCAAACACCGCCGGAGCGGATGGGGCTGGCCTACGAGTCCGAACTCAACGCGTCGAGCGCTAGCTGGTAGGCGTTCTCGGCGTCGCTGGCGTCGTCAGGCTTCGCGATGGCCGACTGAAGCGCCCCGTGAAGCACGCTGAGCGCGCCGACATCCGAAGCCAGGCTGATGGCCTCGCCGTGGTGCATCATCGTGAGGGGACCAATGCCGCGTTGGGCGTTGGGTCCTTTCGAAATCCAAGGTGACATAGCGTGCCTCGCAGTACTCAATCCTAATCGGTGTTCGCACGCAAGGCCTAAATCCTCCGCGAAAGAACAGCGGGCCCTATTGATGCCAGGCGGCATCCTTGATGTGATCGACCAGGCGACCGATGTTGTTGCCGTTTCGGATTGCGTCGCCCAGCGCGAGCCGCGCCTCGAGTGTCGGCGTCGACTGAACGAACGGGAACCCCAGCCTCCCGGCCGCGAACTGGATGGCGGCCCAGGCGGTTCGCCCGTTTCCGTCCACGAACGGATGGATCCGAATGAGGCGGACGTAGAGCTGCGCGAGCGTCAGCGCCGAGTCGTCGACGTCCTCTAGCGCGTGGGGAACGGCAAGTTCGAACGCTTCACAGGCCTTACGGACGCGCTTTTCGACCTGCTTGGAGCGGGCTCCAAGCCTCGGAACAAGTTCTGGCGTCTCGCCTCTAAGCACGAGGATCGGGTACATGACGCCGTCATCGTCGCGATGTTCACCCCGTTGAGGAGGCTTCCGAAAACCCAGGGTCGCGTCGCCAAAGACGGGGGCGAAGATGCCCTCGTCAGGAACGGGTTCGGTGCCACGCTGGGGAACGCTACGCACAAAGACGGCGTCCGACGCCGAGCGCGTCCAAGTCCGCGCCGCGCCAGCAAGCCCGCACCGCCGATGTTCATTCGATTCCCGACGGTTTGGGCAATCTGGACTGCCATGCGAGGCCGCCTGAAGTGGCGGGGCTGGAGGCTTTTCGCTCACGCCGCCTTGTCGCGCCGCTCCTCCTCGAACTGGCGCTGCAGTTCCAAGTCATGCGGGTCGACGTCGAGCTGGTCGCCGCGGCTCGCCACGAGCCGGGCGCCGTCGAGCCAGCCCGTGGTGCGCGACAGCTCGGCCAGCGAGAGGTGCACCAACTTTGCGTAGTGGACGACCGGGCTCAACTGCCGCCCTAGCCGCGATCCATCCGCACGCTTTCGAAGCCGAGCACCGGCGCGAGCGTGTCGTAGTGGCCGTCGACATGAAGCACGCCGAAGCCGCGCGCTGCAGCCGCGGCGGCGATGAGGTAGTCGGCGGCGGGCAGACGGCGGCGGCCACCAAGGTCACGACTCGCGTGGAGTGCCGCCGCGCAGACGCTCGCCGTCACCGGCGCCTGCGGCAGGGCCGCGAGCGCGCGGTCGAGCGCCTCGAAACTCGGCTGGTCGCGCGCGCTCGTGAGGATTTCCAGTGCGGCCACTGGGCATACCGCCACGAGTCCAGCCTCGACCGTGGCTTTCCAACGCTCGACGTATTCAGGTTCGCGTTGGCGAACCCAGGCCGACGTGTCGATGACCAGCGGGATTCCTGAACCGAACGGCCTCACGGAAGTCGCGCCGCACGCTCGGCGACAAGCTCGTTTGGCGCCGAGAGGTCGTAGCGGTCGTCGCCCTCTGCGATCGACACCAGTAGGGCCGCGGCTTCAGCAGCCGCTCGCCGCTCCTCGGCCAGAGCCTGCGCCCCGCGGACTGCGAGGTCGCGAACGAGCCGCGAACGACTTCGAGACGCGGGGTCGACCGTCGCGAGCGCCTGTGCAAGCTCAGGATCAACCGTGACCTGTATGCGGGGATGAATCGACGCCACGCCAGCAGTGTACCTCCGAGGTGGTACACCGTTCACCCTGCTTGAGATGCCTGGCACGTCCACCGCCCGGAGTCTTCCGAACCACCTGTGATGCGCGTGCCGAGCACTGCAACAATTTGCGCGCAGACCTGCGCAGGATCGCCCCATGCGCGACGATGACCGCATGACGCGCCCCGCAGTCGATCGGTTGTTCATGCGCGTCGTCGAGGCCGAGACGCTCGACGACGCCGAAGCCGCCCTCCGGGAGCTGGCGGCCCTCGACGACGCGGACCCGTCGGCGATCCACGAGCACCAGCCCATCGGCGACCTCTACAGCGAGCTCGCCGGCGAGCTGTTCGAAGACGACGAGGTCGAGGAGGCGATCCGCCTGCAGGAGCTCGCGCTGATGCACCCCTGCACCAATCGCCGCCGCGAGCAGGGCACGCTCCTCGGCTACCGCTTCGTGGGACTTGAAGACAGCACTGCGCTCGAGGACCTCAAACGCTCGCGCTCTGGCGGAGCCTCTGACGCGAGCCTGCTGTCGGGCTTCGCCGAGCTGGTCGAGGAGGTCGAGCTGGCGATGGCGCTGCGCCTGCACGACGAGGCGCTCGAGATCGCGCAGTCGGCGCGGCCCGTCGACGAGGAGCTCGTGCGCGGGATCGAGATCGGCCGCGCACTGGCCCGCGGCGACGCCGACCTGCCGCCCGACGCCTCCGACCTCGCCGCCGAGGAGCAGCTCAACGAGTTCGAGCGCGAGGCACGCCTGGCCGTCGCGCGCGAGGGCCGCACGCTGTTCGTCCCCCGCGACCAGCTCGACGCCGCCCGCGACCAATGGCCCGACGAACTGGATCTCATCGACGCCGACGCGTACTACGCCAAGCTCGAGCGTCGCTGGCAGATCGGCCCCGACGAGGCGGTCAAGCCGACGCCCTATCCCGTCGACGTGGCGCTGTTCGCGGCCCCCGGCGCCCCGCGGCCGCGGCGACGAGCCCCCCGG
>JAEZDB010000192.1 GCA_023429855.1 Actinomycetes bacterium | reverse complement strand
GTGATCGTGGAAGCGGCCGAAGCAGCCCGCGCGCCCGACGCCGACGACGAAGCCGACCAGGCGGTCGCCGACGTGGAGCCGGAGCCTGCCGTCGAGCCTGAGCCCGAGCCCGCGGTCGAGCCTGAGCCAGAGCCCGAGGTCGAGCCAGAGCCAGAGCCAGAGGTTGCTGCGGCCCAAGCGCCCGCCGAGCCGGAGCCCGCCAGCGAAGCCCGCGTCATGCCGGCAGCGCAGCCCGGCGGCGGCAAGGGCGAACCGGAGATCGTCGAGCTCAGCCGCCAGCAGCAGACGGTCGCTCGCCGCATGGCCGAGTCGAAAGCAACGATCCCCGACTACACCACGACGGTCGAGGTCGACGCCGCGCCGCTGCTGACGTTGCGCGCCGACCTGATCTCCACGCGCCCAGACCTCGCGGCGCCCTCGGTCAACGATCTGCTCGTGAAGGCGGTCGCGATCGCCCTGCGCGCGTTCCCGCGCCTTAACGGCGCTTACCGCGACGGCCGCCTCGAGCTCTACCCGCGCATCAACGTCGGCGTCGCCACCGACTCTGGCGGCGCGCTGCTCGTCCCGGTGATCCACGACGCCGACACGCTGAGCGTCTCCCAGATCGCCGCGCGCTCCGACGAGCTGCTCGCCAAGGCGGCCGACGGCGGCCTGCGCCCGCCCGACATCGCCTCCGCGACGTTCACCGTGTCGAACCTCGGGATGTACGGCGTCGACGAGTTCACGGCCATCATCACGCCGGGGCAGGCCGCGATCCTGACCGCCGGCGCGATCGCCGAGCGGCCGGTCGTGCGCAACGGCGCGCTCGTCGCGGGCCAGACGCTGCGACTCACGCTCGTCACCGACCACCGCGCCGTCTACGGCCTCGAAGCCGCGCAGTTCCTCGGCCGGGTGCGCCAGCTCATCGAGCACCCGTCGAGCCTGCTTGCGTAGCGGCCACACTCCAGCGACCGGAAACGTGCCCTGGTTATCTGCCCGGGTGGCGGACAACCAGGATAGGTTCGCGCGGCGAGGCGCCGACCCGGCCCACTACCGTGGAACCCATGGCGGAGCTGCTCGTGTGCCAGCTGGGACTCGTCCCCTACGACGAGGCCCTCACGCTCCAACTCGCGCTGCGTGAGGCGCGAATCGACGGCCGCATCGGCGACGTGCTCCTGCTGCTCGAGCACCCGCCAGTCGTCACGCGGGGCCGCCGGAGCGCCGACGCCGAGCTGCTGCTCGGCGAGGACTTCCTGCGTGCACAGGGCTTCGACGTCGTCACGACCCAGCGTGGCGGACTGGCGACCTACCACGGGCCCGGCATGCTGGTCGGCTATCCGATCGTGGCCGCGCCCGACGTCGTCGAGTACCTCCGGCTCTTGGAGCGGGCGCTCGTCGCGGCCCTGGCCGAGGAAGGGGTCGCGGCGCACCAACGCGAGTCGACACCCGAGCAGAACCTCACCGGTGTGTGGGTCGGTGGGCCGGGCGAGCTCGCGGGCGCCGCGCCGCCGCTGCGGGCCGACGGCACGCCCCTTCCCTTCGCCGGCGTCCACCGCAAGATCGCGTCGCTCGGCGTCCACATGAGCCGCGGCGTGTCGACGCACGGGTTCGCGATCGGCGCCGACAACGACCTCGCCCCATGGGACTGGTTCACCGCCTGCGGACTGCCGGAGGTGCGGATGACGAGCGTCGGGCAGGAGACCGGGCGCTCCTCGACGCTGCCGTGCCTGCGGAAGCGCGTTGCCGTGGCGGTCGCCCGCGAGCTCGGCCTGCGGCAGCGGCTCATCAGCCGCGCGCGGCTCGAGGCGCAAGCTGGCGTGGGCCTCGAGCGCCCCGGCACGCTACGTTGAAGAGACCGATGAGCGACCTGCTCCCCGTCCGCGTCCACAAGACGCGCTCCCGCGCCACCCCCGGCGGCATGGATCCCCGTGATGTGATCGGCGACCGCGTGCTGCCCTTCAAGCACCGCAAGCCGGCCTGGTTCAAGGTGCCCGCGCCCGGCGGCGGCCGCTATCGCGACCTGTCGAAGCTGATCGACGGCGAGAACCTCCACACCGTCTGCCAAGAGGCGGCCTGCCCCAACATCGGCGAGTGCTGGGAGCGCGGCACCGCGACGTTCATGATCCTCGGCGACACGTGTACCCGCCGCTGTGGGTTCTGCCACGTCTCGACCGGCAAGCCGACGTGGAACGACCCGCTGGAGCCGGCGCGCGTCGCCCGGTCGATCGCGAAGATGGGCCTGCGCCACGCGGTGATCACGTCGGTCGACCGCGACGACCTCCCCGACTACGGCTCGGGGGTGTGGGCCGCGCTCGTGCGCCAGATCCGCCGCCAGGCGCCCGACTGCAAGATCGAGCTGCTCACGCCCGACTTCCGCGGCGAGGAGATGCCGCTTGCCAAGGTGATCGCCGAGCGCCCCGACGTGTTCAACCACAACGTCGAGGTGGTGCCAAGGCTCTACCCGGTTGCGCGCCGCGGGTCCAAGTTCGAGCGCTCGCTCCGCGTGCTGCGCAACGCCCGCGAGATGGGCGAAGACGAGGTCGTCACCAAGTCGGGCCTGATGGTCGGACTCGGTGAGAGCTTCGAGGAGATGGTCGACGCGCTCGGTCAGCTCCGCGACAACGGCGTGTCGGTCATCACGATCGGGCAGTATCTACGTCCGACCGAGAACCACCTTCCGATCGTGCGGTACTGGCACCCGGAGGAGTTCAAGCAACTCGAGGAGCGTGGCCTGGCCATGGGCTTCACCCACATGGCGTGCGGGCCGCTCGTACGCTCCAGCTACCACGCAGATCAGCACGTGCCCCAGCCCGCCGACGGCGGCACCGGCCCGCTGCGCGCCGACGCTCCCCTCCCGGGTCAGCTCTCGATCACCCGTTCGTCCCCGCAGCAGGAGCTCGCCGTCGCATGAGCACGCTCTCCGTCGTCGCCCAGACCCAGCCCGCCGATACGTCGAGCGCCGCCGCCGTGGTGTTTGGCGTCGTCGTGCTGATCGGCCTGCTGTCGATCGTGGCGCTTACGTCGAAGGGCCGCCGCTCGCTCCTGCCGCTCGTGGGCGTGATGATCGGCCTGCTGATCGGCGTGACGACGATCGTCGACGCCGTGAACGCGCGCATCAGCGCCCTCACCGTGCTCGGCCTGTTCTTTGCCTTCTTGCTCGTGGTGGGCAGCCTCGGCGCACTGCGCGAGGGTCTCGCGATGCCGCAGGTCGAAGGCGTCGAGCCGGAGATCAAGCCGAGCGCGCCGCGGGTCACGCCCGACGATTGACCGGACCGGGGTGCTGGCACCCCTGCGCTCGCGGTGGCGCCTCAACGGGCGATGCGGTCGCCCCGCGTGAGACTCGAAGTGGCTCGCCTTGTGAGCGCATCTCACTCAGATATCCCCGGTTTCCCAGCGAAAATCACCCGGCGTGACACGCTGACGCGCCCAAGGCTGACCAAATGGTGAGCGTAAACGCGCCAGCTCTTGTCACAGCGTTAGACCGGAAATGGGGCAAACTTGTTGACCGTATCACCAATTCGGGTCCCCGCATGAGGTGACAGACGCGCCCAATAATGGTTTTGGGTCTTTATCAATGCGCCATCATGTGGAGGCATGCCGACGCAGGTCCAGCGCACCGCCTCCGCTCGCAGGCGACTGATCGCCGCAGCTACCGCCCTCGTCGGAGAGCAGGGCGTCGGCAACACCTCCGTCGCCGCCATTGGAGAACGCGCCGGCATGAGCCGCGGCGCCGTCAACTTCCACTTCGGTTCGAAGGACGAACTGCTCACCGCCGTCGCCGAAGAGGTCACGGCCGATTGGGAGACGCGCGCCTTCCAGTACGCGATGCCCGAAGGCGCCACGTTCGAGACGGGCCTCGCCGCGATGATCGACGCGCACCGCCGCGACATCGAAGCCGACGATCAGCGCTTCCGCATCTTCGCGATGCTCTTCTTCGAGTCCCTCGGCCCCTCACCGCACCTGCACGAGCACTTCGCCCGGCTCCACCACCGCGTACGCGCGCGGATGGTCGAACTCATGCGCGATCTGCAGGCCGGAGGCTTCATCCGCACCGACTTCGATGCCGACGGCTTTGCCGTCTTCGTCATCGGCGCGTTCCGCGGTATCGCCTTCCAGTACCTCCTCGATCCCGACGAAGTCTCGCTCGAGTCCGCCTACGGCGAGGTCACCGCGTCGATCATCGCGCGCCTCCGCGCGTAGCTTCCGGTCATCCGAGCGGGGTCCGCCGCGCGTACTCCCTACGTGCCCCGGAGCCGCGACCGCCTTTGTTCATTTTTTCCTGCCGCGTCCGTGGTGGACTGGGCCCTATGAGGGTCGTGGTCGTAGGTGCGGGGCTGGGCGGCCTCGGGACGGCACTGCGGTTGCAGGGCGCCGGGCACGATGTGACCGTGCTGGAGCAGGGTGCGGCCCCGGGCGGGCGCGCCAGCCAGATCGTCGACGGCGGCTACACGTGGGATACCGGCCCGTCGTTGCTGACGATGCCGTGGGTGATGGAGGAGACGTTTGCGGCGGGCGGCCTCGATTTCCACGAAGAGGTCGACCTCATTGCGCTCGAGCCGTACTACCGGATCCATTGGGCGAACGAGGACCGGCACCTCGACTTCATGACCGATCGCGACGCGCTGCGCGACGAGCTCGGCAGGTTCTCCGGACGCGACGCGCTGGCGTTCGACGGCTTCATGGACGCGCTGCGGCCGATCTACGAAGAGGGGATCCTCGCCGCTGGCCGGCGCAGCTTCGACACGCCGCTCTCGCTGGCAGCGCTCCTGCCGAAACTCGTGCGGCTCGGTGCTGCGCTGCCGCTGCACACGTTCGTCTCGCGGCACTTTGAGCACCCGCGCATTCGCGAGGCGATGGGCTTCCACTCGCTGTTTATCGGCGGCGACCCGTTCCGCGTCCCGGCGATCTACGGGGCGCTGGTCTACCTGCAGTTCCTCGACGGCGTGCACTACGCGCGCGGCGGCGTCTACTCGGTCGTCGAGGCGATGGCGCGCCACCTCGACGTGCGCTGCCACACCCGGGTCGACCGCATCGAGCACCGCGCCGGCCGGGTGCGTGGCGTGGTCACCGCTGGCGGCGAGGTGATACCGGCCGACGCCGTCGTGTGGAACGCCGACGCGACCCGGCTCGATGCGGCGCTCTCCGTCGCACCGCCACGCCTGCGGACCCGCCGCAGCACGATGTCGGCGCTGCTGCTCTACCTCGGGACCGACCGCCAGTTCCCGCGGCTGCTGCACCACACGCTCTTCGTCGGCGACGGCTACAAGCGGTTCATCAAGGACGTCACGGCGCGGCGCCGGTTGCCGCAGAACTACTCGACGTACGTGCATGCCCCGTCGCGGACCGACCCGTCGATGGCGCCGGCCGGCACCGACTCCATCGCCGTCCTGCTGCCGGTGCCGAACCTGCGCAGCGGCGACACCTGGGACGCCGGGCAGACCGAAGAGATCGCCGCGGCCGTGGTCGCCGACCTCGAGCAGTCCTTCGGGCTCGAGGGGCTCGCCGCGTCGACCGTGGTCGAGCACCGCATGACGCCGGCCGACTTCCGCGACCGCCTCGGCGCGGCCGATGGCAACGCGTTCGCGATCGAGCCGACCCTGCACCAGTCGGCGGCGTTCCGGGTGACCAACCGACACCCGAAGGTCCGCGGCGTCTATGCCGCTGGCGGCGGCGCGCACCCAGGCGCCGGGGTGCCGGGCGTGCTGTTCGGCGCCGAGGTGACGGCCGGGCTCATCGCGCAGGACCACCCCCACGCCGGGCGGCGCACGCGGAAGCTGGAGGTCGTGCGATGAACGCCCATGCCCTGACCGGCCGCTCTGCCCCATCGGTCGACGCCCTTGCCGAGGCACGGGCCACGCACCGCGCCATCGGCCGCACGTTCTGGCTGGCCAGCCGCCTGCTCCCGCGCGAGATCCGCGACGACGTGCACCTGCTCTACCTCGTGCTGCGCACCCTCGACGACGCCGTCGACGAAGGCCACGCCGACGCCGAGGCGACGGTTCGCGGGGTCGAGGCTTGGGCCGCCGGCGGGGCACCCGCCACCCGCGAGGCCCTCTTGCTCGACGACCTCGCCCGGCGCTACCCGCTGGAGCCTGCGGTCGTCGCCGACTTCTGCGCCGGCATGCGCGACGACCTCGCAGGGCGCGTCCTGGCGACGGAGTCCGAGGTCGACGAGTACTGCTACCGCGTCGCCGGCACGGTCGGGTTGCTGATGACGGCCCTGCTCGGCGCCGACGACCCGGTTGCGGCGCGGCGGCCCGCGATCGCCCTCGGCCAGGCGATGCAGCGCACGAACATCCTGCGCGACATCGACGAGGACCACGACGCCGGGCGCCTCTACCTCGCAACGGAGACCGTCGAGCGGTTCGGCTCGCCGCAGCCGGGCCACCGCGCCGATCTCCTCCGCGACCAGATCGCCCGCGCCGACGCGCTCTACGACGAGGGGATCGCCGGCATCTGCCACCTCTCTTCGGGGCGCCGCGCGATTGCGAGCGCCGCGGCCATGTATCGCGAGATCCTCCGGCAGATCGAGCGTGACGGCCTCGGCGCGCACGCGGGCCGAGCGGTCGTCCCGCTGCCGCGCAAAGCTCGCGCGGCGTTCGGCGTGCAGCGGGCGCTGCACCCGTCGGCATGATGGCCTGGTGACCCCACCGATCCGCCCTTCTCACGCGCTCGGCCTGACGCTCGCCGGCGCGCAGATCGCCTACGGTCTCGACGCGCCGCGCCCGCCGTGGATGACTCGCGCGATCGTCGCGCTCTACCTCACGACGAGCACCGTCGACGCCGTCGAGCAGCGCGGAGCTCGCGGCGCGGCCGTGGTCGCCGCCGCGGGCTCGATCGGCTTCGGCGCCGAGCTGCTGGGCGTGCACACCGGCAAGCCGTTCGGGCCCTACGACTACTCCGGGCAGCTCGGGCCAAAGGTTGCCGGCGTGCCACTGATGGCTGCGGCGGCCTGGGGTCTGCTGGCGCGCCCGAGCCGCGTGGTCGGCGATCTCGTCGCGGGGCGCAGCGGCCTGGCGAAGGTCGCTGCGGCTGCGGGTGCCCTCACCGCCTGGGACGTGTTCCTCGACCCCCGCATGGTGCGCGAGGACTACTGGCGCTGGCCGGGTGGCGGTCGCTACGAGGGAATTCCGGCGTCGAACTACCTCGGCTGGTTCGCGACGAGCGCCGCGATCTTCGCGGCTACGCAGGTGATCGACCCGGCCGACGAGCCGCTCGCGCCTGTCACGTCCAGCGCCCTGCCTGGCGAGCGCCAGGGCGACACGGCGCTTGCGATCTACGCGTGGACGTGGGTCGGCGAGCTGATCGCCAACCTGCTGCTTTGGAAGCGGCCCAAGGTCGCCGCCGCGGGCGGCGTGGCGATGGGGCTGCTCGCGGTGCCGGCCCTGCTGGCACGGTGGCGCGCCGGGCGCACCCGATGAC
>JAEZDB010000147.1 GCA_023429855.1 Actinomycetes bacterium | reverse complement strand
CTCCCAGCCACTGGCGTCGCCCGGCGCAGCTTCGGCGGCCAGCTCGGCGGCGCCGAGCGCCAGGTCGGTGGCGCCCATCGCTTCGTAGATCCGCGAGGCGTAGCGCTGCGGCGCCGGGCGGCCGGGCTCGGCGCGGATCCAATCGCGGACCGCGCGCCCCGCAGCCTCGAGCTGGTCGGACTGCCAGAACGCGAAGGAGATCAACCGCAGCACCACGGGGTTGCGCGGCTGGGCGTCGCGGGCGTAGGTGAGGCGCTGCGCGGCAGTCTTGAAGTCGTTCTCGGCGAGCGCGTGGCGCGCGGCGGTCATGAAGCGCTCGACGCGGTCGGCGGCGTCGTCGGGCCGGCTGAAGTCGACGAACTGCAGCGACCCCGCCGGGACCGTGCGGATGCCGTCAGAGAAGCGCACGCGGGCCCATTGCTGGACGTGGTCGCCGTCGCCGGTGAAGTAGATGCCGTCGACCGTGCCGACGCCCCACTCGGGGTAGGAGAGGCAGCGCGCATAGCGATGGACCACCGAGTGATCGGGCATCCGATCGCCGAACGGGTCGTTGGCCGCTTTGTGCTCGGCGGCCTCCTGCGCACGCTGCTGCGCCTCGTAGTTGCGGCGCCCTTCTTCGGCCCGGGCACGCCGCGCAGCCTGTCCCGCGACCCGCACGGCGTTGGCCGAGACGGTGCCGCCGCGCGACCCCTCAGCGAGCTGCTCGAGCTGGTCGGCGCCCTCGTTGATCGCCTTGAGATGACGCTCGTGCTCGAGCTCTTGACCGGCCGGGGCCAGGTCGGGGTGCCAGCGTTTCGCCATCGTGCGGCGTGCGGCCTGCACGGCCTTCTTGTCGAACGGTGGTTCGAGTTCGAGCAGCAGGACCAGCTGCTGGATGTCGACGACCGCTGACACTTCCCCAAGGGTACCGGCGCCCTGTGAACGCGCTGCCGGGGCTGGCCGATTTCGTGAGCTGGGCCTCAGGAAGCGCGGCTACGCGCCCAACGCGCAACTCACCGACTCGCATTGATGCACCGTATGTGATACCAATCACGGAACGGCCACGTCCCCGGCCCCAGCGACCCGGAGGTCGCGCTATGTCCCCAACACCACGTCCCCATGGTGTCCGGACCGTCGCCAAGGCAGTCCTCGCCGCAACTGTCCTCGCCGTCTCGGTCGCCCCTGCGCCCGCGTCGGCCGAGCTGCTCGACGCACCAGCCGCGAGCACGTATCGCGACTCCGTCGGCGTGCAGACGCACCTCGACTTCGCGGGCTACGCCTACGCTGAGGAGCCGATCGAGAACCTCCAAGCCGCTCTGCGCGACCTCGGCGTGCGCCACGTTCGCGACCACGCCTGCCTCGACACCGAGCAGGTCTGCGCCAAGGTGCGCACCCGCCTCGCCCAGATCGGCAACGACACCTACCCGGGCGGTACGCGCGTCGGCCTGATGATCAACGTGATGCCGATCAGCAGCAAGCCCGTGCTGCGCGCCGACCGCGACGCCGACATCGAGCGCGCCCTGCGCGGCGTGCGCGACAGCCCGCTGGCCGACCTCGCCGAGGGCATCGAGATGGTCAACGAGCCCGACCTGCAGAGCAAGAACTGGGCCCCGCAGACGGTCGCCGACGCCACCACGCTGAACCGCCTCCTTGCCCAGCCCGAGTTCGCAAGCCTGCGCGACATCCCCGTCCTCGCGCCGGCGCTCGGTCGCCAGTCGCAGACCGCCGCACTCGCCGCCGCTGGCTGGAAGCCTGAGCTGGCTGACGTGCCCAACATGCACCCCTACCCGGCGATCTGGAGCACCCCGGAGGAGGGGCTGAACTCGGCGTGCGATCCGGGCCGCACGATCGTCGACTGCGCGGTGAGCCTCGCCCCTGCCGACACCGCGATTGCGACCGAGAGCGGCTACTCCACTGCCGGCTCCGTCCTGACGCCCGACTGGGTCAGCCAGCGCGCGCAGGCGATCTACAACGTGCGCGTCCTGCTCAACAACTTCAAGGCCGGCGTGCCGCGGACCTACCTCTACGAGCTGGTCGACCTCTCCGCCACCCCGACCGACCGCAACCACGGCTACGGTCTGATGAAGGCGCGCGCCGGTAAGGCACCGGGCCTGCTGCGCATGGCCGGCCCGAAGGTCGCCTACCAGGCGGTCTCGCGGCTGAACTCGGTCATCGGCGACCTCGGCGCCGCCGCCCGCCCGGGCAAGCTCGACGTGTCGCTCGCCGATGCGCTCACCGGAGAGACCCTCGGCGAGGACACCCTCCAGCGCCTGGTGCTGCGCCGCGCCGACGGCTCCTACGTCCTCGCGCTCTGGCGACCAGAGAAGTCCGCGAGCTGGAAGCCCGAGGCCTGGCCGCGAATCGACTTCAACTACAACGAGCTCACCGTGCTCCCGAAGGCGGTGCGCGTCAGCCTCGACGGCACGGCCGGCACCTGGTCAGCGAAGCAGTTCGTGCCGACGCTGTCGGCGAGCCCGCTGCTCTCGTACGCAAACACCACGAACTTCGTGGTGCCGGTCAACGACGAGGTGACCCTCCTCGATCTGACGCCGCCTGCGGCGCTCCGCGAGCCTGTCGACGCGCCGGCCACGCCGCCGACGCCGCAGATTCCGGGCATCACGCTGCCAGACCCCGCCACCCCGGCAGCGCCCGCTAGCCCGTCAGCGCCCGCCGCCCCGGCTACAGCACCGCGTACCGACGCACCACGTCCCGCAGCGGCGTCTCAAACAGGAGCGCCAGCAGCCCAGCTTCCAGCTCGTGCCCAAGCCGACGTAGCTCGAGAAAAAGCGAATCGTCGCGCGCGTGCTCGTACGCGAGCGCGTCGAGCCTACGACGCGTGTCTGCGTCGGCAAGTCGCGCAAGCACAGCGTCGTAAGCCCGCAGCGCGCGCACGCCTTCGTCCGGCGCGTCCCACGAAAGAAATGCGTGCGCGATGCGATCGGTTGCTGGGGCGCTGAGCTGGTCCAGCAGGTAGCCGCCCATCTCGTCGGCCGGCAGGTTCCGGCAGGCGAGCACCGGCAGCAGCCCGCCCATGAACAGCACCTTGCGAGCGGTGCGTAGCTTCACGTTGCGCACGGCCCACTTGTGGTCGTCTTGCTCGCGGCGCTTGCCTTCGAAGTCGACCGCGATCGTGCGCCAGTAGCGGATCAGGTCGTTGAGCAGGAACCGCGGCGGGCGGAAGTCGCGCGTACGACCCTCCAGGTACGTCGTGATGATCCGCTGCAGCGCGGTGTGGTGATGCTCGGCGCCGGTCGCCGGCACGGATTCGAGCGCCAGCAGCATGCGGCGCGTGAGGTTCTGGTTGGAGTCTTCGTCGAGGCCGATCCTCTGCGCGAGATCAGCGACGTGCACGGCGGTGCCGAAGGTGCCTTGGCTGCCGGGCTCGGCGCCGTGGCGCATCATGATCTCGCTCAGGTCATGCAGGTGCGCGGCGACGGGCGTGGCGGCGAACTCGGGGTCGAGCGCGAGCTGCGCCATCGGGATCGGCTCGGAGCTGCCGATCGGCGCACGTTTGGCGTTGGCGTCGACGAGCAGCCAGTCCAGGTCGCTGACGCCGGTGACCTCGGCGCGGCCCCAGGAGCCGAGCAGCACCACGCTCGTGCCCTCCGGCAGCGGCACGGTCGAGAGGTCGCGCGCCAGGGCGTTGAGCCCGGCCTCGCTGCGCTGACGGGCGGCGAGCAAGGCCGGAAAGCTCGTCGTGCAGCGCGCCGCGAGGTGGTCGAGCGACCCGAGCGGCGCGGTCACCTGGCGGGCCTCCATGCGCCGCAGCGTTGCAGAACCCGCGCCCGAACGCGGGATTCGGCGCCCCGGGAGGCGCGATACTCGCGTCAATGGCCGCGCCGGTACACCCCATCCGACACCTGGTCCGCGCCCGAGACCTTGCAGATCGCCGCTACTTCGAACCGCTCGACGTCGACGATCTCGCGCGCGCTGCGGGGCTCTCGCGGGCGCACTTCAGCCGCGAGTTCCGCAAGGCGTTCGGGGAGCCGCCGCACCAGTACCTCTTGACCCGCCGGCTCGAGCGCGCGGCGTCGCTGCTGCGCTCGACCGACCGCTCGGTGGCCGAGATCTGCCTCGACGTCGGTCTGGTGAGCGTGGGGTCGTTCACGTCGAGCTTCGGGCGCGCCTTCGGCATCACGCCGACGGAGTACCGGGCTACCCATCCGCCAGCGTCAACGCTTTGGCGGATCCCGCCATGCATGGCGAGGGTCCATGAGCGAGCGCAGATCGTGCGCCCGCGCTGATCTCGCAGAACCAGCACGTTTGGAGAAGACAGGGCCCGCACGCCGTTTTACGTTCTCCCTCCGGAGCACGCCGCTTCGGACGAAGGAGGTTTCTCATGCTGCAGGTCACCAGCGCGCAACTCTGGGTCCACGACCAGGACGAAGCGCTTGCGTGGTACACGAAGTGCCTCGGCTTCGAGGTCCGCGCCGACGTGACCGTGGCGGAGCTCGGCAACTTCCGGTGGCTCACGGTCGGCGCCCCCGGTCAAGACGACATCGAGCTCGTGCTCAACGTGGTCCCGGGCGAACCCGTCTTCACGACAGACACGCGCGAGCGGGTGCTGGAGCTGCTCAGCCGAGGTGCGAGCGGCGGCATCTTCCTGACGACCGACGACATCCACCGCGACTTCGCCGAGCTGAGCGCCCGCGGCGTTGAGTTCACGCAGGAGCCGACCGAGATGCCGTACGGCATCGACTCAGGCTTCCGCGACCCGTCGGGGAACGCGTTCCGGCTGGCGCAGCGCCACGCCGTCGCGCCCGGCTGAGCGCGAACGCCGCTCAGGCGACCGGCGCCTCAAGGATCCACGGCACGTCGCGGCAGCGTTCCAGCAGCGGGCGGATGCGCTCCTCCTGCTCGGCGTTCAGCGCGATGTGGTGGTGCGCCGCGTCGAGGGCCGACACGTGCAGGTGGCGGAGCCGGTCGCCAAAGGCGTCGAGGATCGCGTGGCCCTCGGCCAGGGTCGGGTCGATCGCGTAGGCGTGGGCGACGTCGAAGCACAAGCCCGCTTCGGGCAGCAGGTCGAAGTGCCGCTGCAGCGACTTGGCGGTCTGGCCGTCGTCCTTGCGCGGGTCCATGTTCTCGATCGCCAGCGCAGCGCCGAGCTGGGCCCAGACGGCATGGTCGTCGATCACGTCGGGGTGCAGGACGATCGCGTCGACCTGCGGAGCAACGGCGAGGAGCAGGTCGACCAGCTCGGTCTCTGGCAGGGCGCGGTGTTTGCTGGGCGCGTGGACCGAAAGGAAGTCGAACGGCAGCGCAGGCCGACCAGCCAGCCAAGCGATCAGCGACGGCAGCTCGGGCTCGGCGAGGGCCGCCAGCTCGCAGGCGCCGGAGTACTGGCGACGCGCGCGGCCCGCGAGCACGGGCCACTCGGGGAGCGGCTCGCCGGCCTGCCGCTCGGCGGCTGCGATCCACCCGGTCGAGGCCCCGACCGGGTAGTGCGCCAGCACGGGGCGCTCGGAGATCGACGAAGCAGTCACGGGCGTGTGAACCTACCGAGGCGAGGCGATGCCGTGCAGGGTTTCGTGCGCCGACTCCGACGGCGGCCCCGGAATCAGCGGGAACTTCTCGCGGTCGTCGATAGCGAGAAGAACTGGTCGAGCCTGCCGGCGCACTGCGCTACGGTCCGTCGGCCATGTCGGCTTGCGCCCTGCACACGAACTCGACCCCCGAGCGGCTCCTCCAGCCGTCGCGTCGACCTGTGCAGCGAGACCGCAGCTGGCAAGGGAAACCCGCCTCCTAAGGCCACCTTCCCTCCCGTCGGCGCCGCGCTCTCGCGACGCCCGCCGGTCTCACGCGCCTCAGACGCGCGCCGACGACCACTCCGACTTGCCCGACACCGGCCCTCCGCCGGCCTGGGGCGCCCCGCCGTCCGGCGGCCGATCTGCGGTCTCGGCGGCACCATCACCACACACGAAGCAACGACATGACGAATGCGAACGAGCACAACCAGAACCTGACGATCCTCGGCAACCACGAGCCGCGGACGATCGAGCAGCTCGCGTGGTGCGCGGGCGCCGAGGAGGGCGCGCTCGGCGTGCTCTGTGCCGACGGGCACGTGGGCTACAGCCAGCCGATCGGCGGCGTGGTCGCCTACCGCGACCACATCGCGCCCTCGGGCGTCGGTTACGACATCGGCTGCGGCAACACCGCCGTGCGCCTCGACCTCACGGCCGACGAGCTGCGGGCTGACCTGCCGCGCGTGATGGACGAGATCGTGGGCACCATCTCGTTCGGCGTTGGCCGGTCGGCGGGCACGAAGGCCGACCACGAGGTCGTCGACGCGATCGCGCAGGCCGAGTTCGCTCCGCAGCGGGCGCTCGTACAGCAGGCCGCAGCGCAGCTCGGGACCGTTGGTGCCGGCAACCACTACGTCGACCTGTTCGCCGACGAGTCCGGCGCCGTGTGGATCGGCGTGCACTTCGGCTCGCGCGGGTTCGGCCACAAGACGGCCAGCGGGTTCCTCTCGCTGATCGACGGCAGCCGGTTCGACGAGCGCGGCAGCGACGGCGAGATGGACTCGCCGCCGAAGCTGCTCGAGGTCGACACGGAGCTGGGCGCGGCGTACATCAGCGCGATGACCCTCGCTGGCGACTACGCGCGGGCGGGTCGCGAGCTCGTGGTCGAGCAGGTGCGCAGCATCCTGGGCGCTGAGGTCGTCGACACGGTCGAGAACCACCACAACTACGCGTGGCGTGAGGAGCACGGCGGCGACGCCTACTGGGTCGTGCGCAAGGGCGCGACGCCGGCCTTCCCGGGCCAGCGCGGGTTCGTCGGCGCGACCATGGGCGAGGACGCCGTGATCCTCGAGGGCGTCGCAGGCCCGGCGTCGGAGGCGGCGCTGCACTCCACCGTCCACGGGGCCGGCCGCGTGATGTCGCGGACGAAGGCGGCCGGCAAGGTCCGCTGGGTTCCGTCCTGCACCACGCGCGATTGCGGGTTCTGGATGACCCCGCAGGAGGCGGTCGCGGCTCGTGCCGCGGCGGCTGACGGCGTGGCGCGGTGCCCGCACCACCCGGGCAAGGCGCTGAAGAAGGGCCCGCAGAAGGTCACTGCTGGCGCGATCGACTACCCGTCGGTCAAGGCGGAGCTGGCGGCCCGCGGCATCGAGCTGCGCGGCGGCGCGGCCGACGAGGCGCCGGCGGCCTACAAGCGGCTCGACGAGGTCCTCACCCACCACAAGGGCACGGTGAAGGTCCTGCACCGGCTCACGCCGATCGGCGTCGCGATGGCGGGTCCCGACATTGTGGATCCGTTCAAGGACTGACGGAGACCGCCACTCCGGCCGGCCGGTTGGACCCGCAACGCCCCCTGCAGACGGGGCGCGGCGGGTCCAACCAGTGGCACCGGACGTCTGGGAGCGGCTGCTGGGCTAGCGTGCGGGCATGGCGCCAACCCCTGTGCTGCTCGAGCTCGACCTTTCGCTCGGTCTGCTGGAAACCCCTCCGGCGGATCCGGTCGCCGCGATCCGCTCGCGACACATTCCGGTGCTCTCCGACGTGATCAAGCGTCTGCGCGACGCCGCGGAGTCGCCGGCGGTGAGCGGGTTGATCGCGCACGTCGGGCCGAACGTGCTCACCGCAGCGCAGGTCGACGAGCTCGGCGCCGCCGTCGAGGCGCTGCAGAACGCGGGCAAGCGCACGGTCTGCTGGACGGAGGCGTTCGGTGAGTCCGGCGACGGTTTCCTGCCCTACCACCTCGCCGCCCACTTCCAGGAGATCTGGCTGCAGCCGTCGGGCGGACTCGGGCTGGTTGGTACCGCGGCCGGCGGGGTGTTCGTGCGGGGCGCGCTCGACAAACTCGGCGTCGTGCCGGAGATCCACGCGCGGCACGAGTACAAGAACGCCCCCGACACGGTGATGCGCGCGTCGATGGGCGACGGGCAGCGCGAGGCGCTGCAGGCGCTGACCGACTCGTTCACGGCGCAGGTCGTCGCGACGATCGTGCGGCGGCGCGGACTGAGCGAGGACGCGGTGCGCGCGGCGATCGCCGACGCGCCGCTCACGCCGGAGGAAGCCGAGGCGCAGGGCTTCGTCGACGCGATCGGCTACCGCGACGAGGCGTATGCCGCCACGGCCGCAGCGCTCGGCGTGCCTGGCGGCGAGCGCGCCTCGGCCGACGGCGAGCTCGAGAAGCGCTTCGTGCACAAGTGGGCGCCGCCGCGGCGCGAGCGGCTGCGCAAGGAGGTCGGCCGCAAGGCGGCGCAGGTCCGCTCGAAAGGCAAGGCCAGCGTCGTCGCGGTCGTAGAGGTCGACGGCGGCATCATGCTCGGCCGCAGCGGCTCCAGCCCGCTGGGCGGGCCACACACCGGCTCAGATTCGACGTGCGCCGCGCTACGGCTCGCGGGCGACGACGACCAAGTTGCTGCGGTCGTCCTGCGGGTCGTGAGCCCTGGCGGCTCCTATACCGCGTCCGACGCGATCCACCGCGAGGTGCTGCGGCTGCGCGAAGGCGGCACGCCCGTGGTCGCGTCGATGGGCACGGTTGCGGCATCCGGCGGCTACTTCGTGGCGATGGGCGCCGACGAGATCCTCGCGCTGCCAGGCACCATCACAGGCTCGATCGGCGTGTTCGCCGGCAAGATCGTGGTCGGCGAGGCGCTCAGGCGCGTCGGCGTCGTCCAGGAGACGGTGCAGACCGGCGAGCAGGCGACGATGTGGTCAGCCGTCCGCACCTTCGACGAGGACGAGGTCCGGCGCCTGGACCGCTGGCTCGACGACGTCTACGCCGACTTCACCGAGAAGGCCGCCGACGGACGCGGCATGCCGGTCGAGCAGCTTGAGCCTCTCGCGCGTGGGCGCGTGTGGACGGGCACCGACGCGCTGGAGCGCGGTCTGGTCGACCGCCTCGGCGGACTCGACGAGGCGATCACGCTGGCCGCCGAGCGCGCAGGCCGTGCGCGCGCCGACGTGACGGCTCGCCGGTTCCCGCACACCTCGCCGCTGGCTCGGCTGCGCGCGCCGCAACATAGCGA
>JAEZDB010000125.1 GCA_023429855.1 Actinomycetes bacterium | reverse complement strand
GGCCGGCACCGCAAACTGCAGTGCCGGCCGGCAGACGAGAACCCTCGCGACCCGGAGCGCTTCAAGCAACCCGGGGGCGAGATGCGCGCTAGAGCTTCGGCGTGAGCTTCGCGTTGATGGTGTTCCCGCCGCCAGCGGTCAGCGGGCTGACGATGCCGGTGAGGAAGCCGCAGTCGTTGAGGTCGCTGATCGAGAACGTGCCCGAGATCGTGCCGCCGGCGACCGGGTCAAAGTTCGGCGCCGAGCGCAGCACGATGGTCGAGAGCGACTTCGTCTGGCAGTTGTTGCCGCCAGCGATCGAGACTGCACCGAAGAGCTTGACGTCGAGCAGCTTGATCCGCAGACGCGACGTGGTGGTCAGCACGCCATCGGCGTTGAGCTCACCAGTGGTCTTGCCGGAGTTCGTGAATGCCACACGAGCCGTCACCGGGAGGAAGCCGAGCGCCGTGAGGCGGCCGGTCCGCGGGATCAGGTTCAAGTCGGCGCTGATCTTGCCGTCGATGGTCGTCAGCTGCGCACCGATCGTGCCCTCCAGCGGCAAGCTGCCGGTGATGAGCGTCTTCATGGTGGCGGTGCCGCCAAGCGCCGCGTTGTAGTTGGCAACGGCAGCGTTGTTGATCGCATTCGCGGGGTTGCCGATCGAGACGGCGCCGCTGGCGGCGCTGCGGTTGCCCGCGGCGTCGATCGCGACGACGGAGTACGAGGAGCTGCTGCTCGGCGTCGCCGGAACCGTGACGGAGGTCTTGTTGACGGTCGCGATCACCGCGCCGCCCTTGGAGACCTCGTACGACGTGACGCCGACGTTGTCGCTGGACGCGTTCCACGACAGCGAGGTCGACGTTGCGGTCGACGTACCGCGCAGACCGCCGGGCGTACCGGGGGCCGACGTGTCGTTGCTCGGGTTGCCGTTCTCGGTGATGTTGAACGAGGTCAGCGTCGTGGGCTGGCCGGCGTCGAGCTTGCAGGGCACGTCGAAGGTGCTGGGATCGCTGTCGGACTGCGCGAAGGCGTTGCCGTCGAGGTCCTTCGTGACCGGCACCAGCGGGATCGCCTGGCCAGCCGCGTTGCGCGCCGTGAGGTTGAGGCTGATCGCGTCGACCGAGACCGAGGCCTTGCCGAGGTCGTCGAACGTCAGCGACGGAGTCGAACCCTGCGCGTTCAGGACGAGCGGGTTCGGCACCGTGGCACCGGACTTCGTCCAGTTGGCGATGCCGATCGGCACCTTCAGCGACAGCTTGGAGCCGGTCGGCAGCGTGATCGAGGCGGACGCCTTCGACGAACCCTCGAGGGTCGCCGCGCCCAGCAGCTGGATCGCGCCGGCCGTCGAACCGCCCGCGGCGGCAACGGCGTTGATGACGAACGGATCCGTTGCTTCACCGACCTGCCACGACGTCGGGATCGCGGCGTCGATGTCGATCTTGAGCGGCTGCACACCGATCAGCGGGTACTTGCACTGGTAGTTCTGCGTCAGCTTCGCGGCCTGCGCGGAAGATGCAGCGGTGCCGAATGCGGCAAGGGCGGCGACGCCGGCAACAGCCAGCTTGCCCGCCTCACGGGACTTGAGGGACACGGATGCCTCCTGGCGCCGCCATTGACTCGGGCGGCGCCTTCAGTGTTGGAACGCCTGGAACGTGGCGCCCCGTCAGGGACCTGGCGGGGAGCCAAGTTCTAGCTCTGCGTGTGCCGACCCACACAGAGCATTACTCCGCCGTTAGGTTGAACGGGTGTTCAAAGTTGCTATTTGCAGGATCTACGCTTGTTTTTGAGCAGGTGTCAAGATTGGCTTGCGGGCTACCCTGCGCTGGCACGACTGGAATCGCGATTACCTGGTCCTCGCAGTTACCCAGGCAGCTGAGCAAGGAGCCACGCCACCACCGCTGGCGCAACCACATCGAGATCGCGTTTCAGACCATGGTCGCCACGCACCCGCAGGACCTCGCGCGCGTTGCCCGGCTCGGGCATGCCGAAGCGGTCGCTCTCCCCCTGGGCCACGAACACCGGGACTCCCGCTCCATCGAGCTCGTCCTGGCGACTCGCACCCTTCGGCGTGATCAGCGGGAAGGCCAAACAGACGACGCCGGCGGCGCCCGTCGCCAGCGCAGTCCGGCAAGCTACGCGCGCACCCGAGGAGCGCCCACCAGCGAAGTGCGGCCGCCCGGCGAGGTCGAGCTGCGCGGCGACGGCCTTCCACGCTTCGTCGAGCTTGGGTGCCGGTGCAGCAGAGCGGCGTCCCGCCACGCGGTAGGGCTGTTCGACAAGCACGACGTCGATGCCGGCCCCCGTGGCCGCGGCAGCTACGGCCTGCAGGTCGGGAGCCTCGACCGAGCCGCCCGCGCCATGCCCGAGCAGCAGCGTCGCGTGGGCCGCGGCGCCGATCGCCGGGCGCCGGAACACGCGCGCCGGGCCGTGCGGGGTGTCGAGGAGCTCGCCGTCAGACATGCCCCGACCGTAGACGCCCAGACTGGGGCCACGCGCCACAAGCGGCGAGTGCTTGACAGGTTTGTTAATTAACTACTACGTTAAGAATGTGGCCGCTACCGACCCACTCAGCCTTGTCTTTTCAGCGCTTGCCGATCCCACGCGCCGGGCGATGCTCGAGCGGCTGTCTGAGGGCGAGGCGACGGTCGGCGAGCTGGCCGAGCCGTTCTCGATCAGCCTGCCGGCGATCTCTCGGCACCTGAAGGTCCTCGAGCGCGCTGGCCTGATCGAGCGCGGCCAGCGCGCGCAGTGGCGCACGAGCACGCTGCGTGCCGAGCCGCTGCAGGACGCCACCGGCTGGATGGAGGCGCTCACGAAGTTGTGGGGCGAGCGCCTCGATCGCCTCGACGCCCACCTCGACTTCATGAAGCGCCAGCTCGCCGTTCAGAAGCGGCAAGGCGACGCAGCCGCCCCGAGCGCAGCTGACGGAAACGCCCCTCCCGCCGGTGGCACTGCCACCGGCGTTCACCCCAGACCCCACACCGACAAGGACTACCCCAATGTCTGACACCTACGAAGTCACGATCTCCCGCTACTTCGACGCGCCGCCGTCGATGGTCTACCAGGCGTTCGTCGACCCCGCGCAGGCGGCGCAGTGGTTCGGGCCGCTGCAGTTCGTCGTGCCGACCGAGACCGTCGACATCGACGCGCGCACCGGCGGCCACTGGCGGTTCACGATGGTCAACAAGGACGACCCGTCGCAGACGTCGCCCGTGGACTCGGTCTTTGAGGAGGTCGTGGAGAACGAGCTGCTCGTCGGCTACGAGATCGCCAACGGGTTCCCCGGCATCGAAGACGGCACGAAGATCACTGCGCGCTTCGAGTTCATCGCCGAGGGCGACGGGACGCGCCTGAAGATCACGCAGGGGCCGTTCCCAGAGTTCATGTCGGAGATGAGCGAGGTCGGCTGGAACCAGTCGCTCTTCAAGCTCGAGGCGCTGCTGGCCACGCCGGCGAAGTTCCGCACCAAGCCTGAGGGCGCCGACGACCTCCTGCTGGCCGACTAAGGCCGGCGGCGCAGCGGACGGTGCGGACAGGACCGTCCGGAACGTCGTTCTGAACGTTGCGTAGCGCGCCATCTAGCTTTGCGCGCCATGCGTGCAATGAAGATTGTTGTTCCCACTACGTTGGCTGTGCTCGCGTCGAGCGCGCTGGCCGTTGCGGCGATCCCGGGGGCCGATGGCACGGTCCGCGGGTGCTATTCGACGTCGATTTTGACGCCGGGGGCGTTGCGGGTCGTCGACGAGGGCGTGGGCTGTCGCTCGAGTGAGCGGCTGGTGACGTGGAATCAGAAGGGTGAGAAGGGCGATCCGGGGGCGACTGGCGCCCCGGGGGCGCCGGGATCTGGCGGTTCGGGCTTGGTGCTTGGCGGCGAGGCGCTCGCGGGTGGCCGAGCGGACGCGTTCTTGAAGCTCGACGGCGTGGAGGGCGATGTGACGGTCCGCGGCCATGAGGGCGAGATCGCACTGAAGTCGTTCTCGTTTGGCGTGTCGAACAGCGGGACGATCACGACGGGGCCGGGCGGCGGATCCGGTCGCACGTCGTTTGCGAAGGTGAAGGTGTCAAAGCTGGTCGACCGGTCGACGCCGACGCTGATCAAGAGCACGGCGTCGGGGCGCGTGATTCCGCGCGGAACGATCACGTTCCGTTCGCGAGGCGAGCAGGCCGCGGACTTCTTGACGATCCAGCTGAAGACGGTCCTGATCACCGATTGGGCGCAGGGCGGACGCGAGGAGCCGGTGTTGCTGGAGAACGTGGCGTTTGAGGCGGGCCAGATCTCGTATGCGGTCCGGTCGCAGCTTCCGGATGGCACGTGGGGCGGCGAGACCCTGGTCGAGTGGGATCAGGTCCGCCAGAGCGAGGGC